>CAZVGQ010000078.1:0-5979 GCA_964626775.1 uncultured Smithella sp.
TCGCCTATGAAAAAATCGTTGATTTCATTCTCAAAGTATATCCGGACGGGCCGGCCTCGGCCATTCCGGAAGACTTTCTGAAAACGGGCAGCGACGACGGCTACGGCTTTGCGCATGAAGGGTACATCGACGGTTTCAAGATCATCTGCCGGTCCAAAGGCGGCATCGTCAAATCCCTTCACGCGCAAAAGCAGTTCAACACGGGCGACCTCTTGGCCGAGCATACCTATTACAACATCCTGGGGAACGTTCTGGCCAAGCTGATGAAGAAGTACAACGGCACGCTCGTCAACGAAAAGGGGCGGGGGGAAAGCACCGATAAAGTGCCGTACGACTACGGAGAATACTGCTACTATACGGCGCTGAAAGGAGCGGGAAAAACGATCAAAACCAAAGACTATAAACTGGGGTTCTGGTACGATCTCGGCGTGTGGAAGCGGTGCGACAACTACAGCTACAACGGGGAAAACCCGGGAAACGTCATCATTGAATTCCGGCCGGGCAATTGACGCCCTGACCGGAAATTTCCGGTCTGCTTTCAACTTGACACTCATGGCCAAATTCAGTATGTAGAACGCTAATGATTGCAAAAATTTATGAAATCAAGGAATGACTTTCATGAAAAAATGGACTCTCTTTCTTGTAATGCTGTTTTTGGCTGTTTCGGTTTTTCCCGCCCACGCCCAGAAAAAAATCACCGCCAAAGGGATGGCCGCCAATCAGAGAAACATCGACATTGCCTGCAGCAGAGCCCTGGATGAAGCGCAGCGCAATGCCGTAGAACAGGCGACAGGCGTGATGATTACCAGCACCACCAACGTGGAAGACTTCCAGGTGAAGATGGACCGCATTCTTTCGGAATCCAAGGGCTTCATCAACACCTATAAAATCCTGTCTGAGAAGAAATCCGGAACGGACTGCGAAGTGGTCATTGAGGCGGATGTCAGCGTGGGAAAGCTGCGCGACAAGATGACGGCCGTCAACCTGATCATGGCGCGCAAATCGAAACCGCGGGTCATGCTGGTTTTTAAAGATTCCGTGGCCGAAGCCGTCATGGCCAAATATCTTCTTCAACACAGCTTCAGGCTGGTGGACGCGGATGTGTCCAGTAAAAACAGGGAGTATGACCGCCTGAAGGACGCTTCGGAAGCCAGAGACATCCGGGGTCTGGCGCAGCACTACGGGGCGGAAGTCATTATTGTCGGGACGGTTGACGCCGACAGCAAGTCCTCCACCATTTACAACATCGAGATGAACAAGAACACCGTGGTGGTCACCGGCAAGGTGATCAACGGAGACACGGGAGAAATCATTACCACGGCCAGCGAAACCAAGTCCGACAACAAAATGAAGGGCGACTACAAAGCCCTGACGGAAGAAATTTCCACCAAACTGATCACGAAGCTCGTGGATGAGGTGCTGGAAAAGTGGTCGAAGGAACTGGCCAACACCGCTACCATCAAGCTGATCGTTACGGGCCTGGACGAAGACACGCTCGAAGACTTCAAAGCCGAACTGGGTGAAGAAATCAAGGGCGTCAAGGAAGTAAACGAACGTTTTTACGCGGGCGGCAAGGCGGAATTTGATCTGGAAGTGGAAGGAAACGCCCAGGACGTGGCCCGCGATCTTCGGAAAATAACCGTCAACAAACGCAAAGTGAAAATCAAAAGCAGAAGCCAAAACAGAGTTGAGGCGGTTCTGTTGCCTTAAATATTGGATATCCGGAAACTTTTGAGTGGGGAGGATCGAATGAAAAGCACAAAAGCATACATGGCGATTGCATCCGCGGTGGTCCTGTTGTTCATGGCGGCCTGCGTGGGGACAAACGAAAGCCTCAAGCAGGGGCGGGAGTTTGCCAGTCAAAATCGCTGGGACGAAGCGATGATTTATTTCCAAAAAGCGGTCAGCGAGGAACCGGATAACCAGGAATTTAAAAATGAACTGGACCGGGCCAAGCAGGAAGTCGCCAAGGGACGTTTGGCCAGGGCCAAGCAGTCCTACGCGGCGGCCGGACAAAACTTCATGGCGCTGGAGCGGTTGTCCAAAGAAGCCGATGAAATTTTGAAGCTGGACCCGAACAACCCGGAAATCAAGTCTTTTTCAGCAACGGTCAGCGGGCAGGTCAACAACCTGAAGGGCAACCTGAAAAATTTATATCAGCAGGCGGAAGCCGACATGCAGAAGGAAGACTGGCTGGCGGCCATCGACAAGCTGAAGCAGGTCAACGCCATCTTCCCGAATTATGAAGACACGGGCAACCGGCTCAGACGCTCCCTGTCCGAAGGCACCAGGGCCATGTACCAGCAGGGGACCAAACTGGCAAAACAGGAGGACTGGAAAGGCGCCGCGGAAAACTTCAAGGCGGTCATGGACGTCAATCCGAAATACCTCGATGCGGCCCAGCAGTACGCGAACGCCGTGAAAAATGACAATCCATCCTACTTCACGGCCGAAGCGGCCAAGGCCGAGGGCGCCGGGAAACTGGACCGGGCCATTGCCATGTATGAGAAAGCCCTGGAGTATCCGCAGGCCGATCCCAAACTGAACGACAGCCTGGCGGCGCTGAAAGCGAAAGCGAGTCAGATTTTCTTAAATGAATCCATCGAGCTTCTGAAGCAGGACCGGCTGTACGGCTCCTATAAAAAGCTGGATATGGCCGGCAAATATTCGACGGCCCTGCGCGGCGATCACGCCTACGGGGAACACGCGAACCGACTTAGCGAAGCCCTGATGAAACGGGCGAATAAATTTGCGGAAAAGGAATTGTGGGGAAACGCGCTGGTCTGGCTGCAGTTGATCGACAAGATCCACCCGGACTATGAGGGATTGTTCCAGAAAATGAACGAAGTAAAGGACCCCATCTCCCGTCGCGTCCGGAAGTCGATTGCCGTTTTTGATTTCGGTTCCCCCAGTTCAGAGAAAGACGCGGGGAAAATAGCCGCCAACCGGCTCTTGGCCTATCTGCACCAGAACGCCAGCGTCGATTTGCGCATCATCGAACGGGAAAACCTGCAGTCCATCCTGCGGGAAATGCAGCTCAGCCAGACGGGGCTCGTGGACATCAAGACGGCGCAGAGCGTCGGCAAGATGCGCGGCATCGATACGTTCATCATGGGGGACGTGCTTCAGTTCTCCGCAAAGTACACGGACAATCCGACCACCAACCAGGTCAAGGTTCTGGTTAATGAAGAAGACGTCCGCAATCCGAATTTTGACGCCTGGCTGCTGCGCAACCCCAAGCCGTCGGAGGAAGACCTGAAGCTTGCGCCGCCCATGACCACCAAGAAAAAAGACTACCAGTTCCTGCCCAACAAGCAGGGTGTCGCCCGAATCAACGCCATGCTGGAAATCTCCTACAAGCTGGTCGACACCCAGTCGGGTGAAATCATCGCCAACAACATTACCGGAAAGCTGGTCAAGGAAGACAAGTATCAGGAAGGCCTGGCGATCGCGGGCATCAAGGCGGACCCCTTGGAGCTGCCCACGGAGGGTGAAGTTCTGGACCAGCTGGCCAAAGAGAAAATCGCGGAAATGGGCCGCAATGTCCTGAAACATTTCCAGAGCCTGGAAGTGGAATATTTCAACAAAGGGCAGGACCTGCAGAAGCGCCGCAATTACGAGGCGGCCACGGAAAAATACACGGATGCCATTTTTGATGAAAAATTGAAGACCATCTCCACGCCGATTTCTCAGAAAGCGGCGGAGCTGATCGAACTGATCAACGAATTCAATTAATACGGAGACCGATCTTGCTGAAGAAAATTCTTGCCGGCGCTGTTTTATTCTTGCTGATGCTCCTTGCGGAAACGGGAATCCTCCACGCACAGGAATTAAAGCTGTCCATCTTTAATTTCGGAACGGCCAACATTGAAGCGTCGGGGCTGGGAACCAGCGTCACCAACGCGCTGATCAGCAATCTGAGCAGAAACCCCTCCATTTCCATCCTCGACCGCAAAGACCTGGAGACGTTTCTGAACCTGAACGACCTTCAGCAGAATGATCAGCTGGACAACGTCGTCAATATCGGATCTAGGCTGGGGTTAGATTTTATTGTCGTCGGCTCCGTCGCCAAGAGAGGCTCCGCCATCACCGTTAAATGCGGGCTGATTCAGATCGACAAAAGAAAAGAAGTATACAGCACCCAGGTTCGGGCGCAGGGTGAATCCGCACTGTCCGCGGAAATCGCCAAGCTTGCCTCCCTGATTACCTCGGTGCTGACCAAGAGCAGCACGGGATCCGAAAGCGCGTCCGCACCCGGCGCCGGTGGAGGACCGGGGGCCGGCGCTCCCGTCAACTTCAAGGGCGTCCCGGGCAATAAAAAAATCATCCTGCGCTGGCAGCCCGTTCCGGGGTTTGCGGCCGCCGGATATGAAGTGTACCGAGCGCTGAATGCGAACGGCCCGTTTGCCATGCTGGGCCAGACGGATAAAACGGAATTCGCCGATCAAAACGTGGAAAACAACATTTCCTACTTTTACAGAATCCGGGCATACGACCGGTTGAGCCGGCTCGGCGATTACACGTCCGTCGTCTCCGCCCGTACGGATTTCGCGCCCAATTCGCCAATTATTCTGAAGACGGAAGGCCGCGCCAAAAGCATGCTGATTGTCTGGGCGCCCAATCCCGCCAAGTCCCTGGACCCTTCACCGCTTACCGGGTATAAAATTTACCGCGCCGCTGAAGAAGACGGATCCTATCAGGAAGTAAACAAACTGCTGATCAGCGATCTTGCCGACAGCGGCGACGGAAAAATCTATTACCGCGCAACGGGATTGCCGGACGGACAGACGTTCTTCTACCGACTGGCCGCCTACAACGCCAAAGGCATTGAAAGCGAATTGAGCCACCCCGTCAGAGGAACGACGCTGCCGATCGTGTCTTCCGTCAATGCCGCCGGCCAGTTGATTCGTGAAGTCAAATTAACGTGGGCGGGCATTTCTTCGCCTTTCCTTACCGCCTACAATGTTTACCGCTCCGCCAAAAGCGACGGTGGATTTGTGAAAATCAAGAGAATCAGCGCCACCGAGAGCGCCTCCCGATACGAGTATTCGGACACGGAAGGCTTGGGCGACAACACCCCTTATTACTACACCGTCACGGCGGAAGACGATTTGAAGGCGGAAACCAGTCCGTCCGCGGCCGTCGCCGCGACAACCCGGGACATTCCCCCCCGGCCGGAAAAGTTCGCCGCCAGCGGCGGCCTGGTCAAAAAAGTCGAGCTGACCTGGCAGGCGGCGCCGCAGCCGGAAGTGGAAGGCTATTACATTTTCTGGTCCGCCCAGAAAGACGAGAAGTATGAACTCCTCAAAAAAATCCCGGGTCGCGAAAATAACCGCTACGTGGACGAGTCCCGCGGTTTCAACGCCCTAGAAGACGGGAGAGCCTATTATTACATGCTGACCGCCTACAACAAGGTGGACGCGCAAAGCAAGCAGGCGATGGCCGAAGCCACGACCAAACCCCGGCCGAAAAAGCCGACCGGACTGAAAGGCACCTCTTCCCGCGTGAAGGAAGCGCCTCTGGCTTGGCAGGCCAATCCCGAAAAAGACATCCGGGTTTACCTGATCCATCGGGCCGCGGGAGAAAGCGACAACTTTTCCGGAATCGGCGAGGCCGCCGCAACCATGTACACGGACGCCAATTTAAAGGACGGCGCAACGTATCGGTACCGGATACAGGCCAAAGACGCGGACAACCTGCTGTCGGACTTTTCCGATCCGATCGCCGTGACCACCAAACCGAGACCGCAGCAGCCCGAGAACCTTCAGGGGAAATACGAATCCGCAAAGGCGGTCCTGTCCTGGACGCCCAATAAGGAAGCGGATATTTCCCATTACGTTGTTTATGAGAAAAAGTTCATCGGGGCGGAAAAAATCGCAGAGACGAAAACCGCTTCCTATTCGGACGGAACTCTGGCCCCGGGGAAAAGCAGGAAATATGTCGTTTCCGCCGTTGACCGGGCCGGCCTGGAAAGCGACG
>CAZVGQ010000079.1:0-5866 GCA_964626775.1 uncultured Smithella sp.
CCGGCACGGTCCGCGAGGTGGCGCGAAATGAACAGTCTTTTACCGGCGCCTTTTTAAGGAACGTTCTTGCGGGCGTGAAGGAGAATCAGGCCCGTCATGCCGGGGAAAGGTGAACGCCCCGGCGCCGGCCGAACTTCGGAGAACGGCCGGTTTTTTTATTTTGTGTATGGCGTGTTTTTCATGTATATTTCAGTCGTTTCCGGCCGGCGCGTGAAAGACGGACCGGAAACATGAAGGGTCTTTGGAGACGAAAGCGCATGAATTCCGTTCCATTATCTCCTTTAAAATACAGGCATTCGCTCCTGCTGATTGACGACGAAGAGGCCATTCTGGAGATCATGACGATGGCGCTGGCCGATGAAGGATATGATCTGCGCACGGCCGGCTCCGCGGAAGAAGCGCTGGCCCTTCTGAAAGAATCGCCGAATGTTTCCCTGATTATTTCCGACCAGCTCATGCCCGGCATGACCGGTGTGCAGTTTTTCACGCAGGCCCGCCACATCTGCCCCGATGCCCTGCGCGTGCTGCTGACGGGCTACACGGACACGGACGCGATCATCGATGCGATCAACAGCGGAGGCATTCACCGGTATCTGACCAAACCCTGGCGCAGGGAAGAATTGCTCCACACGATTCGGCAGATGCTGGGCAAAGCGGAGCTGATGATGGAGAACCGGCGGCTGGACGAGCTGGTCAAAAAACAGAATGCCGAACTCGTGGAGCTCAACAAAAGCCTGGAAGAAAAAGTGCGGCTGAAAACCCGGCACCTCAACCAGAGCCTGGAAGAACTCCAGGCCAGCTATGAAAGAACCCGGATGATTCTGGAGGGGACGGTGCTGGCCATGTCCAGAATCGTGGAAAGCCGAGACCCTTACACGGCCGGCCATGAACAGCAGGTGGCCAGAATCGCCTGCGTTATTTCGGAGAAAATGCTGCTGCCCGCGGACAGGGTGGACGCCATCCGTGTTGCGGGGCAGCTTCATGACATCGGCAAAATCGCCGTCCCGTCCGAGATTCTGACCAAGCCGGGGCGATTGAGCCCTCTGGAAATGGAGATGGTCAAAACCCACTGCCAGAATGCCTATGATATTCTCAAGGCGATAGAATTTCCCTATCCGGTTGCCGAGATCATTCTGCAGCACCACGAACGGCTGGACGGATCCGGCTATCCGCAGGGATTGAAGGGGGAGAATATCCTTCTGGAAGCGAGGATCATCGGCGTGGCCGATGTGATTGAAGCCATCTCCTCACACCGGCCGTACCGCCCTGCCAAGGACATTGACATGGCGATGAAAGAGATTGCCGACCATCGCGGAACCCTATACGACACGAACGTGGTTGATGCCGCCCTGGACATATACCGGACGATGGGACGGGAAGGTTTCATGCCCTAAAACCGACCGCGGTTCACGGCAACAAAAGAAATTAACTATTCTATTGGTAGAGCCGGTTGGCTTCCATGTGGCGGATGACGCTGTCCGGCGTCAAATAGCGCACGGAGCGGCCCTGCTGAATTCTTTGCCGGAGATCCGATGATGAAATATCCAAAAACGTTGTTTGACGGAATAAAATCGATCCGCCCTGTGAATCCTGAAAGACATTTCCCCCGGCGTCGTAAACGTAGCGGCCGGCAATGTCCGGCGGCAGAATCCGATCAAGGCCCCGGTTTTCATACCCCGGGCGGGTCATCACCACGAAATGACACCGCCGCAAAAGGTTTTTCCAGTCATGCCAGGTGGTGATGGCGTCAAACGCATCCTGCCCGGTGATAAAGAATAATTCGAGCCCCGAATCACCGGCACTCTGGAAATGGTGTACGGTGTCGATGGAATAGGATTTTCCCGGCCGCAGATTTTCCGTATCCGAAATCGAAAACAAGTCGTTACCGGCGACAGCCAGTTGCAACATTTGCATGCGGTGTTCAAAGGAGGCGATCCCGCCGGTTTCCTTGTGCGGCGGCGTCGCGGCGGGGATGAAGACGATGCGGTCCAATTTCAAAAGCTCCGCGAGCTCCTGGGCGGCCCTCAGGTGTCCGAAATGGACCGGGTTGAATGTTCCGCCAAAGAGGCCGAGCTTCATGTGCGAACCTGTCCGTCGCCGTAAATGATAAACTTGGAGGTGGTCAGCTCTTCCAGGCCCATCGGCCCGTAGGCGTGCAGCTTGGTGGTGGAAATGCCGATTTCCGCGCCGAGGCCCAGTTCAAAGCCGTCGGAAAAGCGGGTGGACGCGTTGGCCAGCACCGTGGAGGAATTGACCTCGTTTAAAAACCGCTGCGCGTTCGCGTAGTCTTTTGTGAGAATCGATTCCGTATGCAGCGACCCGTATTTTTCGATATGCGCGATGGCTTCATCCATCGACGCCACCACCCGGACCGCCAGGATCAGGTCCAGGTATTCCGCGTACCAGTCTTCTTCGGTTGCCGCATCGATATCTTTCAAAATCTTTCTTGTGATGTCGCAGCCCCGAAGCCGCACGCCGTCCTTTTCGAGCCTCTCTGCCGCCTTCGGCAGAAAGGCGCCGGCAATATCCGCGTGCACCAGCAGCGTTTCCAGCGCATTACAGACGCCGGGGCGCTGCACCTTGGCGTTGGCGCAGATGTTCACGGCCATGTCCATGTCGGCCGAGGCGTCCACGAAAATGTGGCAAACGCCCTTGTAGTGCTTGATGACGGGTATTTTGGACTGGGACACCACGGCGCGGATCAGCTCCTCGCCGCCCCGCGGAATGATCAGATCAATCTGCTCGTCGAGTGTGAGCAGGATCGAAACCGCCTCGCGGTCGGTAAACGGAATGACCTGAATGGCGTGATCCGGAAGAGGGCTTTTCCGCAGCACCTCCTGCAGAACGGACGCAATGGCGAGGTTGGAATGGATCGCTTCCGATCCGCCGCGCAGGATGACCGCGTTGCCGGATTTGAGGCACAGAGCGGAGGCGTCCACCGTGACATTGGGGCGCGATTCGTAAATGATGCCGATGACGCCCAAGGGAATCCGCATTCGTCCCACCAGCAAACCGTTGGGGCGGCGCCACATGGACGTCACCTTTCCCACCGGGTCGGGCAGGGCCGCGACTTCCCGAAGCCCCCGGGCCATGGCTGACAGTGTGGCGTCATGAAGGGTCAGCCGGTCGATCATGGCGGCCGAAAGTCCCTTTTCCTGCGCGGCGGCAACGTCGCGCTGATTCGCGGACAGAATCCGGTCCCGGTTGCGAAGAAGTTCTTCGGCCATGCGCGTCAGAACTTCATTTTTCTCGCCGGCCGGTGAGCGGGAAAGAAGGCGCGACGCCGAGAGTGCATCGGCGGCTATTTTTTTTACACTGGCGGAAATATCCATGGCTTTCCTCAATCTGAAATTCGGTAAAAGGCCTTGCAATTTCTGTAAATATTGATAAAAGCCGCATCAACTCCTGCAAGAAGGACCGTCGGGGAAATCACGGTCATGGACAGGCTGTCCGGCGGCTTGTGTGCTACTTACAAAACAAAAAGACAGGTGTCAAGATTTTTGCCCGGGTACTTTTCATGAGCCGATTGCGCATCAAGGCAGGAAAAAAAGCTTACGAAATCATCAGAGACGGCGGTTTTCGTTTTGACGCCGTCACCGCTTACTATGGGGCGGCGGTTGGTCCCCGCTGGCTGGTCGCCAGCGGTTTCGATCAGACGCTTTTGACCGGGGACTTGCTGGGGCGCTCCCGGCCGGTGCATCTCATCGGTTCGTCCGCCGGCGCCTGGCGCTTTGCCGCCTGGATTCAGCCGCAGGCCGCCGACAGCTACCGGCGGTTCATGAACGCTTATATTTCGGCCCGCTTTACAAGGCAGGACACCCCCGCGACGATTCTGGGAAAATTTTCCGGCATTCTGGGCTCGTATATCGAAGACGACGCACTTTCCTTTGCCCTGGCCAATAAACGCTACCGCCTGTCGGTGATCACGGCACGCTCGCGCGGTCTGGTCGCGTCCGAAATGCTTCCGCTGCAAAAAAGCGCTCTGGCCGCCTGCTTTGCGCTGAATTTTGTGAGCCGCAGCCAACTGTATCGCTTTGCCGAAAGGGTGGTTTTCTACAACGGCTCCAAGCCGCCCCCTTTCTGTTTTCAACCCTCCTTCCGGGGACGGTATGTGCGCCTCAACGAAATCAACTTCAAGCATGCCGTGATGGCCTCCGGCGCGATTCCCCTGGTGGTCGCGGGCGTGAAGAATATTTTCGGGGCGCCGGACGGCGTCTATCGGGACGGCGGACTGATCGATTATCACTTGTCGCACCAGTTTGCCGGAAAAGAAGATGACCTGGTGCTTTTCTTCCATCATGAAGAAAGGATTGTGCCCGGCTGGCTGGACAAAAAAATCACGAAGCGAGCGCCGGATGAACAAACCCTGAACAACGTTGTGATGGTTTTCCCGTCGCAGAGTTTTGTGGACCGGCTGCCGGACGGCAAGATTCCCGACCGCGACGATTTCCTTACGCACATCGACGACCCAGACCGTCGGATCGAAAACTGGAACCGGGCCGCGGCCCTGTCCGCGCCGCTGGGGGAGGAATTCCTGGAACTGGTCGAAAGCGGCCGCCTTCGGGACATCGTGGAGAAGATGTGATCATGGGTGAAATGTGCAATCCTCACACTTCGGGGCTTCTTTTTTCCGCCCGTATCCTGCCGGCGCGGATCTCTTGCAGAAATTCTTCCTCGCTTTGCACAGGATTTTCGAAAACCGTCACACAGGAGCCGACCTGAAGGATCTTGTGTGCGTCGCTTCCTCCCGTGCCCGGAATTTTTAATTTTTCCATTGCCCGGCGAACTTTTTTCATGGCTGCCTCCCCATGGTCCGGGTGGCACAGCTCGATGGCGTCCAGCTTCAGTTGATACACCCGGTCTCCCGCGCCGTAGTAATGGGATTTGCCTCCTCGCGCCAATTTGTAGGGATGCGCGGCAATGGCAATGCCGCCTTCTTCATGCGCCGTGTGAACCAGCTCGTCGGCCGAACAGGGCCGCGTCAGGCTGCGGGAAAGGCCGAAGACCAGAAATTCGCCCTCGGAGCGATGGGAGGCGTCAAACGTGTTGATTTCCTGGCCGTTGATCAGGAGCAGGCCCCGTTCGGCGGCGATCTCTCTCAGCCTGCCGAATTCTTCATCCGGCCAGCGCATGCCGTGTTCGGTGATGGCGAATCCGGAAAGCCCGGCGCTCGCGGCCTGTCCGATCAAGTCCTCGTACTCGATAAAGGAACAGCCGGAGTATCTGCGGGTATGAATGTGAAGATCAAAGGCAATCATCATCGGACCATCGAGAGAAAGGCGGGAAGCGGAAGCATTATTTGTTGGTCCATTTGATCTGAAACTCAATTTCTTCGTTTTTTCCCTCCCGTTCATGCTCCACATTGAAGACCGCGCGGGATGGAACCGATATTCGTTCTCCGGCAATCGTGATGATGAAGCGTTTGCCGTTTTCCAGCGCGTCGGCCAGACGGCGAAGTTTAGCGGCGAATTCGGCCACCGGATAAATTTTTTCAAGATCACGGGCTTTCTTTTTCATGGGGCGCCTCCTTTTGAATGAGGATTAGCTTCAGAAGAAGCATCTGTCAAGCGATGAGTGTGCAGCTGCAGGGAACGGGCTTGCCACCCGCATGAGTGGTTGAAACCGTTCCTTGCGGGTCGTGGGGCATGGGCGATCGGTGAACAGGGCCGCGGTGAAAAATAAAAGTCTAAATATTCGAAATAGCGTAAGATATAAAATCTTTTCTCATACGGGAACAATATTTTATGGCATTTACTAAGAAAAATTGATAAGAACCCCGCAATTATCAACTATTTGTTTTTGGCTTTATCGTAAAAATAAAACTTGAGGAGGGATTACAGAAGATTAATCACCAGCAAGACCGCAG
>CAZVGQ010000080.1:0-5832 GCA_964626775.1 uncultured Smithella sp.
CGTGAGCGCGCGCCAGGTTGCGCAGGCTCATCACCTCGAAACCGGTATGATAAACCTTTTGCGCCTGCTCAAAATATTTCAGGGCCGCCTGAAAATCCTTTTTGGATTCATGGGCGTATCCCAGAGACGTCAGGGCAAGAAATTTGACCCCCGTTTTATCCGATCCCGTTTTGGCGATGAATTTTTCGTAGGAAGCAATCGCCCTGTCCATGTCTCCCTGATTGTAATAAATGTTGGCAAGATGGTAATGGGCCATCCGGCCGCTCCAGGTGTAGGAATACTGATCCATCAGCTTTTGAAAGACCGGAATATTGGCGTCCGCCGTTTGCGGATTATCGCCGCTTTTCAGAATATTGTCATGGGCGGCGGCGTATAATTTCAGGGCGGCGCCGGAGTAGTAGCTCCAGTAAAAATAAATACCCAGAACCAGCAGCACGGCGCACGCCAGGGCCGTTCCGGCGATGATCACGCGGCTTTTATTTTCCTCAACGTAGTCGCCCACTCTCTCAAACGTGGTTTGAAAAGCGTCCGGGCTTTTCAGGTCTTTCTTGGATAACTTGGCGGCCATTTTACTCCCCTTTGCTAATGGAATATTTTTCAATCAATCCGGTGATCAGCGCCGGCATTCTGCGGATTTTGCCTACGTGGTTCGTGCAGGCATGGATGGTGTATCCTTCGGCGTGCAGCTTTTGCCGGTTTTCATCCCAGATTTTGGAGCCAAACCGAATGCTGGCCCTTTTGATGTAGTCAAAGTTCGTTTCCACCGTGAGCAAATCGTCGTAGGTTGCCGGCAGGAGATAACGGCAGAACACCTGCGTCAGAGGCAGATGGAGGCCCAGTTGATTCAAATCCGAATAGACAATTCCCACCTGCCGCATCAATTCATTCCGGCCATGCTCAAACCAGCGGATATAGTTGGCGTGATAAACAATGCCCATCGCGTCCGTGTCGGCGTAGATCACGCGGATCGTAGTCAGGTTACTTTCCAAGAAACGCGCTCCAGTCCCGGATGAATTTGTCCATCAACAGATGTCCGGGAGATACAACCAGACCGGCGTCGCGGGCCTGGGCTTCGGTGAATTTCAGTCCCCGGGCGGAATTTTCCTCCCGCCTGGAAGACAAAACGGCAAAGGGGCTCGGATCGCCCACGTGGGTTCTCACGTCGATCGGCGTCGGATGATCGCTGAGCACCAGAATGCGGTATTCCCCCAGTTCGCCGATGCGCGTCAGAATCGGTCCGACGATTTTTTCATCGAAAAACTCGATGGCCATGATCTTCCCTTTCGCGTTGCCTTCATGGCCCATTTCGTCGGGCGCTTCCAGGTGAAGAAACACAAAATCCATGAACTTCAGCGCGTCGAGCGCCATCGCGGCCTTGCCTTCGTAGTTGGTGTCGATGTAGCCGGTGGCCCCTTCTACGCGCAGCGGTTTCAAACCGGCGTAAATGCCCAGGCCGTTGAGCAGATCCACCGCGGAAATCACGCCGCCCTTTAGCTGGTATTTTTCGGTCAGGGGCGCCATTTGCGGCTTTCCCCCCTGCCCCCACAGCCAGATGGAGTTGGCCGTTTTCTTTCCTTCCGCAGCGCGGGCGGCGTTGACCGGATGGTCTTTGAGGATTTCAGCCGCGCCGCTCATCAGTCCGAGAATTTCCTCCGCGTAATCGCCCCGCGGCAAAAACGGGGCAATGGACTTGCCGGGAATGTCGTGCGGCGGAGTGGTTTGGGGAGACCCGGCTGCGTTGCGCCAAACCAGCAGGTGGCGATACCCCACGCCGGGATAAAACTGATACCTGGACGAATTCAGCTTTTTGTTGAGTTCCAGAATGATTTCTCTTGCTTCGGAGGAAGAAATATGTCCGGCGGTAAAGTCATCCATAAATGCCGCGCCTTCTCCGGGCTCCCCGATATGGACCAGGTTGCAGCGGTAGGCGATGTCGCCTTGCCCCAGGGCGATGCCCTGGCTTGCGGCTTCGAGCGGCCCGCGTCCCGTATAGGTTTCTTTCGGATCGTAGCCCAGCACGCTTAAATTGGCCACATCCGAACCGGGCGTAAATCCCTCGGGAATCGTATCCACCAGCCCCAGGGTTCCTTCCGAGGCGATTTGATCGAGAAAGGGAGTGACGGCGCACTCCAGCGGAGTTTTCCCTCCAAGCTGCCGGCTTGGATAATCCGCCATTCCGTCTCCCAGTAAAACCACGTACTTCACAGCTTCATGCCCTCTTACGTCCTTAATTGAAAACGCCGCGCCGGTTTGCGCGGCCGCCGCAGTCGCCTGCGATCCGCTTACAACTCATCCTCGATGCGAATGAGAATCGTTTTGTCCCTGACAATGTCGAGCCGGTCGATTTTTTTCAATGCCTGGCGAACATTCTTCTCTTTTGCCTTATAAGTCGTCATCACGATGGGCACGGCTCCCGCCTCTTGTCTGGCCTTCTGGATCACCGTGGCCAAACTGATGTCATGCGCGCCCAGAATGCCGGAAATTTTGGACAGGACGCCCGGACGGTCCAGGGCGGTGAACCGGAAGTAATACTTCGTCTCGATGTTGTCCATCGGGACCAGACGAATGTCCTTCATGCCGGTTTCATTGATGGATCGAAGCGGCACGCGTCCGGAAATCCCCTTCAGAACATTGCGGGCGGTGTCCAGAATATCGCTGAAGACCGCGCTGGCCGTGGGCATCATGCCCGCGCCCTGGCCGAAAAGAAAAACCGGTCCGGAGGCGTCTCCCTCCAGATGGAACGCGTTGTAGTTTTGATTGACGTTTGCCAGCAGATGACCCGACGCGATCATGGTCGGATGAATTCTGGCCTCCACGGCATCGCCTTTCAGCATGCCGATCGCCAGCAGCTTGATCCGGTAGCCCAGCTCTTTGGCAAAGGCGATGTCCTCCGCGCTGATTTTTGTGATGCCTTCCAGGTAAATGTCCTTGAGCCGGACTTTTTTCCCGTAGGCGAGCGACAGCACGATGGCCATCTTGTGCGACGTGTCGATGCCTTCAATGTCGAACGTCGGATCGGCTTCGGCAAAACCCAGCTTCTGGGCTTCTTTCAGGACCACGTCAAAGGGCTTCCCCTCGTTCGTCATCTTGGTCAGAATGAAATTGCAGGTCCCGTTCATGATGCCGACGATGGAATGAATCCGGTTGGCCACCAGAGATTCCTTCAGTGTTTTGATGATGGGAATGGTTCCGCCGACGCTGGCTTCAAAGCCGATGTCCACATTTTTTTTCTGCGCCGCCGGGAAAATCTCATTGCCGAAAGTGGCCAGCATCGCCTTGTTGGCGGTCACCACGTGTTTGCCGTTTTTGATGGCCTCCAGAACGAAGGTGCGCGCCGGCTCATACCCGCCCATCAGTTCGATGACGATGGAGATGTCCGGATCTTTCAGAATGTCCCGGGCGTCGGTCGTAAGTAGTCTTTTCGGGATGTTGACGCCCCGCGGGGAAACGATGTCGATATCGGCGATTTTCTTCAAAGCAAGCTTCGCGCCCAGCTTCTGGGCGATGAGCTTTTGGTTTTGCTCAAGCAGCCTGACGACGCCGGTCCCGATGTTGCCCAGGCCGATCAAGCCGATGGATATGGTTTTCATTTTTTTACCTCAAAATGGACAAGAAATCCGGCACGGAAGCCGCTTCACCCCGCCTGTTTTCGCAAGGGTGTTTACCTATATCAAATCCCGTAGTTTTGTCAAATGGATAAGCGATCAGGGCCCTGTGCGGACCGAAGAGGTCACGGGGTCAATTGCCGGCAAATCTCATCATGAAGAGGAGTGGGAATACCCGCTTCCCGGCCCGCCCGGCTAAGAAACGCCGTCAACGTGTCCACTTCCGTCGGCCTGCCTCTTTCCCTGTCCAGTTGCATGGAGGTCTTTGCGTCATGACTGAAGCCACCGATCACCTCAATGGTTTTGTCCACCGCGTTTTGGGGCAGGCAAATTCCGCGCGCCCGGGCAACCGCGGCGACTTCGTCCATCATCGACCGAAGCTGACTTCGCAAACCTTCGTCCTCGCGAATGAATCCGTACGTTTTGCCGGTTGCGGCCGTGAGAGATCCCAGGGGGCACATCATCAGGAATTTCATCCACAGTGCTTCCGTCATTTTGTCCGTCAGCCTGGCATCAATTTTCGCCTCCAGAAAAAGTTCCAGAATGTTTGCGTACCGGTCGGCGGACTCCCGGTCATCCGTGCCGAAAATCAACCGGCAGGCGCCCTGCGTCTGGATCAACACGCCGGGCTGATCCAGAAAACTGATGATATAAACCGAGCCGCTGACGACATCCGCTCCGGGCAATACGGCGCGGAGCCTTTCAGCGCTTTCCACGCCGTTTAACAGGGGGATCACCACCGTTTCCTCGCCGATGTTCGGCGCAAGCGATCGCGCCGATTCTTCAAGCGAGTAGCTTTTGACGCAGAACAAAACCAGATCGAGACGGCCCGCCATGGACGGGTCGTCCGTGGCGATATTCGGCCAGGCTGTATATTGGCCTTCACGAGTGTAGAGCTGAAGGCCGTTTTTCTGAATGGCCCGAAGATGCTCTCCGCGGGCGATAAAGATGATTTCATGCTTTCCGGAAGAGGCATATTCCCGGGCCAGTTTGCCGCCGAAATATCCCCCTACCCCGCCGATTCCGACTACCGCGATTCTCATCAAATGGGTCTCCTTTTCCGTCGCGAGATCAACCGCCTCGCAACAAGCCGTCGAGGGTTGAAATGAACATTGTTATATCGCAGCAAGCTACGGAGAATTAACGCTCGTCCCGCCAAAGCGATTAACCGAAACTCTTCAAAAAGGTCAAGCATCAATTTGGGCTTCTAGTAGTTGATGTTCAGCCGCACGCCGATCAATTGCCGCGCCCATTCCCATGAGTGATCGACATTGGAAAAATCCAACCGGTAATAAGGTCCGGCGGAAACATGACGGCTGATGGCCGCGTCGATGCCGATTTTCAGACGGTTCAGCATCAACGCCTTCTCCCGGTTTTCATAGTAGGATTCCAGGCCGGCATAGGGGGTCAGAAGAGTCACGGGACACGAAATCACCAGGATGTTTTTGATCCTGAAATCCTTCCACTCCGGCAAAATCCGGTATTCGAAGAGAATTTGATTCTCGACGGAGAAAGAACCGAGCTTTGTCTGCAGATTCAGGCTGGCGCCCGGATCCTGTTCCAAGCTCCAGGAACGGCCTTCGTCTTTCGTGTATCCCTGGCAGTACTGCACCTGAAAGGAGAGCCAGGGAAGCGGCAACTGAACGTTCAGGCCGATTCCCCACTCGGCGTAATCGTATTTCGACATTTCATCGTCGGCCTGAAGGTAGGCGTAGGACAGGCCCCGGAATTTTTCATTGAACGTGTAGGAAAAATTCAAATCCGTCCGCAGCGCCGTGTCGTGGTCCGCATACAGACAAGGCGCAATTGCGAAGGTCAGCATCAGCCCTGATAGAAACATCAGGAGATGCCGCAAAAAACTGTTTTTGAGGTGCATGGAAAGTATCTTCAATCGGGGTTTTTTAACTTGCCGCTTCTTTGTGGCCAGCCCGGCTAAAATAAAAAGGCCCTGTGAGGCTTGAACATCAGCCTCATAGGTGAATTATCTGCATTTCCGGTTTCAACGGCCGCTCAAACGGATATGGTTTGGGCAACAGGCCGTCCACACGCAACCCTTATTTCGGGGCGCAGAGAAAACCGCCTTTCGGAAAAGCCTTTCCGTTTTCATCCTGAGCTTTGGGATGATAACCGATAGCCTTCTTGTCCGCGCCGCAAACCTGTTTGCCCAGTTTGCTTTTCGATTTCGGCACCGGGCCAAAAGCCTCCGGGCGGTCCCACAGCATTTCAT
>CAZVGQ010000081.1:0-5821 GCA_964626775.1 uncultured Smithella sp.
GGGGAGCTGGTACACGTATGAAGTCGATTTGATGTCGCTGAACCCGAAGCCGAAAATCATCCATGCCGTCGGCGCCGAAGGATCGGGCTGGCCGACCCGGGAGGGCAAAATTTCTTCGATCAGCTTAAAGTTTTACGGAACGATTTCCGGTAGATAGAATTCTTTTGCGTCGTCCGGTGATTGAAGGTTTTTTTAACTTGCCAAAGACGGGGAAGATGTTTTAAAAAAACAGATCGCAAAGAAGGGATGGTTATCATGTCACTGAAGAAGGTATTTTCCATAGGCTGTATGGCGCTTTTGCTGATGGGGCTGGGTTTTATTTCGCCGGCCTATTCCGATATTGACGGCAAAATCGACTGGGTGGACGGATATGTAAGCGCCGTCGGATACGGCGGGGCGGCGAAAGGCAACATGGCTTTGTCAAGACCCTTGTCCAGAAGAGCCGCCATCGGGGATGCCTACCGCAATCTTTTGGAAATCATTAAAGGCGTGAAAATCGATTCCGTGACCACCGTCGAAAATTTCATGGTCACCCAGGACATTATCCGGACGCAAATTGACGGAGTTGTCAAGGGCGCCAGAATCCATAAAGAAAAGTATGAGAGCCAGCCGGACGGATCCCTTCTGGCAACCGTGGAGATGCGCGTGTGCATCAGCAACTGTCCCGGAACCACGACCCTGGTTCAGGCATTGAATGTGGAGCAGAAGGATGATGCCCCGTTCGTTCCGAGCAAAAGGCTGGAGGACATTCCGGTCGTCCAGGCGCCTCCCCCGCCCAAAGAATATACCATTGTCTATGACAAAACCCGTCCCGTGACCGGCATGGTGGTCAATCTGGAGGGACGGATTTTCGAGCGCGTGTTGCTGCCCGTGATCATCGTCGAGGAAGTGGGCGACTCACCGGTTACGGTCTATTCCGCCAAGAGCGTGAAGCCGGCGGTTGTCCGGACGCATGGCGTCGTGCGGTATGCCGACAGCATCGATCAGGCTCGAAAAAACACGCACCTGGGAGACAACGTGATGATTATCCCGGCGTCCAATATTACGAAAGAAAACATGATCGTTCTGAAGGGAGAAGCGGCCCGCCTGATCAAAGAGACGACGGCCCATGGGAATGATTATCTGAGCGAGGCCCGGGTGGTGATTTCCGCCCAGTAACGGTTGGTCGGCGCAGATCGCATCGCCGGAAAACCATCTGTTAAATAGTGCTTGCATTGGCTATTCGGGTGTGGTAGAGGCGATTCAACCATCACTGAAAGTTGTTTGCAGAAGTGGGCTCCCGCCCACTTTTTTATTTTCAGAAGAGACGGATATGTACGATGAATTAAAAGAGAAAATATGGCAACTGGCCGAGCCGGTCGTCCTTTCGGAAGGCATGGAGCTGATCCACGTGGAATGCGTTAAAATGCATTCGCGCTGGGTTTTCCGGTTTTTCCTGGACAAGGAAGGCGGCGTCACGCTGGACGACTGCACCAATGTCAGCAACCAGCTGGGCGATATTCTGGACGTGCATGATCTGTCCCGCGGGCCTTATACGCTGGAAGTTTCATCGCCGGGCCTGGACCGTCCGATCTCGCGCGATCAGGATTTCAGGAAATTCCTGGGCGCCAAAGTCAAAATCAGAACTCATGGTAAAATAGAAGGCATCAGAAATTTTCAGGGAACGCTCGTGGATTACAAGGAAGAAGACGGACGAAAGGTTGTCCGTGTCGATATGGCGGACAAGCTCTACAGCATCCCGAAAGACGAAATCGCCAAAGCCAATCTGGTGGATGAGGAACCAGCCATTGCGGAGTGAAAAAAACGCCGACAAGCTGAACAGAACCGCAGCCGCGAGAGAAATAAGGGAGGATTGGATCAATGTTGCAAGACCTTAAACGTCTGATCGAGCAGATGGGGAAGGACAGGGGAATCGACAAGCAGATTATCACGGAAGCCCTCGAGGCTGCCATGTTGACGGCGGCGCGCAAAAAACTGGGGCAGGATGTGGATATTGAAGCCCATTATAACGACGAGGCCGGAGAAATAGAGGTTTTCCAGTTCAAGACGGTCGTGGACAAGGTGCTTGACCCCGAAACGCAGATTGCTCATGAGGAAGCCCGGCGAACCCTGGATGAAGGCGCGGAACCGGGAGATTCCCTGGGGATGAAAATAGAAACCAGTTCCTTTGGCCGCATCGCCGTGCAGATGGCCAAGCAGATTATCATTCAGCGGGTCAAGGACGCGGAACGGGACAATATTTACGATGAATACAAGGACCGCAAGGGCGAATTGATCAACGGGTTTGTTCAGCGGTTTGAAGGGGGCAATATTATCGTCAATCTGGGGCGCGCCGAAGGCGTGGTGCCGCCCATGGAACAGATTCACCGCGAGACCTACAAGCGCGGGGAGCGCATCCGCTCCTATCTTTTCGAGGTCAAGAAAAATACGAAGGGCGCGCAGATCATCCTGTCGCGCACGCACCCCGCTTTTCTGAAAGCCCTGTTCGAAGTGGAAGTGCCGGAAATTTCCGAAGGGCTCATTGAAATCGTCAGCGTGGCCCGCGAGCCGGGCAAGCGCGGCAAGATCGCCGTGAGGGCCAAGGATAAAGACATTGATCCGGTGGGCGCGTGCGTGGGAATGCGCGGGACGCGCGTGCAAAGCGTCGTTCAGGAGCTGCGCGGCGAAAAGATCGATATCATTCCCTACACCGAAGACGCGGCCAAGTTTGTCTCCAGCGCCCTGTCGCCCGCCAAAGTCAACCGCGTGTTGATCGATGAGGAAAACCGGGCGATGACGGTGATTGTTCCCGACGACCAGTTGTCGCTGGCCATCGGCAAAAACGGCCAGAATGTTCGCCTGGCCGTCAAGCTGACCGGATGGAAGATTGACGTCAAGAGCGAAACCATGGCTGCCGAAAAGGACGAGGATGCCTATGCGTCGTTGACCCGGGTGCCCGGCATCGGACCGGCCATGGCGGAAAAGCTTTTTGCCCAGGGAATTAAAAGCGTCGCCATGCTGGCGGCGATGGAGCCGGAAACGCTGTCCGCGATTCCCGGCGTCGGCGAAAAGACCGGCACGGAATGGATTGCCGAAGCCATTCGGCTTTTGGATGAGGAAACAAGCGATCGTCAACAGGGATAATTTTTTTTCAGGGCCCCACCATTTTATTTGAGGGAGTTTCGGGAATGTCGAAAAAGCGAGTTCACGAGTTGGCCAAGGAACTTGGTCTGGAAAACAAGGATCTGATTGCCCATCTGGAAAAGTTAGGCATTACGGTCAAGTCCCACGCCAGCACCCTGGAAGATCATGAAATCGAAAGAATCAGGGAAGACCTGCAGGCCACCTCCCCTAGGCAGGTTGTGGAAGAAAGAATCAAAACCACGGTAATCCGCCGCCGCACGGTCCGGACGCCGGTCGAAGAAATCCCGGAGGAAAAAGAAGAAAAACCGGAAGCCGAAAAGGCCGAGCGGGAAGCCGCCGGAGCAAAAAAAGCAAAAGAAGCAAAAGAAGCAAAAGAAGAAAAGCTCGAGGAGCAGCCCGCGGCCGCAGAAGAGGGTGAACGGAAAACAGCGCCCGCGGAAGCGGCCAAACCGGCGGTCCCCGAAAGTCCGGTCCTGCCGGAGAAAGAACCGGCTGTGGAAGCAAAGCCCGAACAGCCGACGCCGGCTGCGCCCCCGGTGAAGCCCAAAGCGCCCCAGGTGATTCTTCCGGTCCGGCCGCCGATGATGTCCCGCCACAAAATCGTTCGGGCGGAGGAGAAAAAAGAGAGCCCGGCCAAGGCGCCCGCCAAGCCCGGCGAAGTGCTCGCGCCCCCGACGCCGGAGAAAATCGTCAAAAAAGAATTCGAGAAGCCCAAGAAAAAGGGCAAAGGGACGGTGGAAGTCCTGATTGGCGATGAGAAAGAAGTTCCGCGCCGCAAAATTCTTGAACGGAAAATTGATAAGAAATTAAAGCGGGTCGATGACGACCGGGAGGTCGTGTTCAGCAAATGGCGCGAAGACAGGAAATCCGCGCCCGTCAAGATGAAAAAAACCGAAATTACGGTGCCCAAAGCCATCAAAAGGCGCATTCGCGTGGGAGACACGATTACAACCGGCGAACTGGCCAAGAGGATGGGCGTCAAGGCCGGCGAGGTCATCAACAAATTGATGGGAATGGGCGTCATGGCCACCATCAACCAGTCGATCGATTTTGATATTGCCGTGCTGGTGGCCTCCGAATTCAGCTTCCAGGTGGAACGGGCGGAGATGGAATTTGAAGATTCGATGCTGAAGCCTCAGGCCGCCGGAGAAAATCTCAAACCGCGGGCCCCGATTGTCACCATCATGGGCCATGTGGATCACGGCAAGACGTCGCTTTTGGACGCCATCCGTCAGACCAACGTGATCGACGGCGAAGCGGGCGGCATCACGCAGGCCATCGGCGCTTATCTTGTCCATATCAACGACCGCGACATCGTCTTTCTGGATACCCCCGGCCATGAAGCCTTTACGGCCATGCGCGCCCGCGGCGCCCAGGTGACGGATATCGTGGTGCTGGTGGTGGCGGCGGACGACGGGGTCATGGACCAGACGGTGGAAGCCATCAACCACTCCAAGGTGGCGGGCGTGCCCATTATCGTGGCCATCAATAAAATCGACAAACCGGGCGCCAATCCGGATCAGATCAAACAGGCGCTGACGGAACACGGTCTTTTGTCCGAACAGTGGGGAGGCGATACGATCTTCACCGAAGTTTCGGCCAAGAAGAAAATCGGCATTGAAGAGCTTCTGGAGATGATTCTTCTGCAGGCGGATGTGCTGGAGCTCAAGGCCGATCCGGATCAGGCCGCGCGCGGCATCATTATTGAAGCCAAGCTGGACCGCGGCCGCGGTCCGGTGGCCACGGTTTTGATTCAACAGGGAACGCTTCGTGAAGGAGATGCCTTTGTTTCCAAAACAGAATCCGGCCGCGTTCGGGCCATGATCAACGATCAGGGGCGGCGTGTAAAAGAAGCCGGACCGGCCACGCCGGTGGAAGTCATCGGATTTTCCAGCGTGCCCCAGACCGGCGCGGAATTCATCAGCGTGGAGGATGAAAAGAAGGCCCGGAACATCGCCGATTACTGGGTGCGCAAGACGCGTGAAAAGGAGCTTTCCGCTTCCTCCAAGATTACGCTCGAACAGCTGTATCAGAAGATCAAGGAGGGCGTGAAAGACCTCAATGTCATTGTGAAAGCGGACGTGCAGGGCTCCATCGAAGCGATCTCCGACGCGTTTAAGAAGCTGTCCACCGAAGACGTTCAAATCAAAATGATTCACAGTTCAACGGGCGCGATCAGCGAAACGGACATTATGCTGGCTTCCGCCTCCAATGCCATTGTGATCGGCTTCAATGTTCGTCCGGACAGCCGGGTGAGCGACCTGGCGGGGCAGGAAGGCGTGGAAATCAAGCTCTACGATATTATTTACAATGTGATTGCCGACATGAAGGCGGCGATGGAGGGTCTTCTGGAGCCGGAATACAGGGAAGTGGTTCAGGGCCGCGCCGAAGTCCGCGAACTCTTCAAAGTGCCCAAGGTGGGCATCATTGCCGGCTGCCATGTGACGGACGGCAAAATTACCCGCGCGGCCGGCATCAAACTGGTTCGCGACAGCGTGGCGGTTTTTGACGGAAAAATCCTTTCTTTGAGGCGGTTCAAAGACGACGCCCGGGAGGTGCTGGCCGGCTTCGATTGCGGCATCGGCATTGAAAGCTATAACGACATCCATGTGGGGGATGTGATTGAGTCCTATATCACGGAGACCCTGGAAAGAAAATTGTAGCAAAGGTCGGCAATGATTATCGGCTACGGATGGAT
>CAZVGQ010000082.1:0-5807 GCA_964626775.1 uncultured Smithella sp.
TGCCCACGAAATACGGACATCACGTCCTCCCCTCCACAATAAACCACTTTGCTCCACTGGGCCAACTATAAAGAGGGAATATTGCTTTGTCAAGCAAAAAATGAATCTTTTTTGATAATCGAATAATTGAATATCACTGAGAAAAGTGATGAAGATGCACCGTGAAACCTGGCGGTTTGCAAAATAAACCGGCCGGGGCCACAGGGGGAGAAAATGCAACACCCTCAAACGCAGAAGAAGCAAAAATCTGAATTTTATAATAAAATTTAATTATATTACAAAGATAGAAACATATGGGCGCCTGCTACCGGGCGAAGTCGTCCGTCTTTTCATCGCGGTTCATCATATTGCGAAAACGGATGGTTGCGTCGTTGTGGGCCACGAGCGACGACGAAAAGAAGTGCGTGCCGTCCCCCTTGGACACAAAATAGAGATAATCCACCTTTGCGGGTTGAAGAACCGCCTGAAAAGAATCCAGCCCCGGACTGGCAATGGGCCCGGGCGGCAAACCGCGAATCAGATAGGTATTGTAGGGAGATTCCCGTTTATAATGGGATCTCTTCACCTTTCCCTTGAAATTCTTGAGGTCGTAAACCGCCGTCGGATCACACTGGAGCGGCATCCCCTTTTTCAAACGATTGTAGAAAACGGCTGCAATCAGCGGTTTTTCCGCAGCATATCCGGATTCTTTTCCCACCAGAGACGCAAAGGTCACAAATTGATTGGCATTCAGGCCTTTCTCCTCGGCCTGACGGATCATTTCCGGCGAGACCCTGCTCTGGAATCGTTCCACCATCATGCGCATGATCTGCCGCGTGGTCATGGATCGATCCAGAAAATACGTATCGGGAAAGAGATATCCTTCCACTGAAGAACCCGGAATACCCAGGGAGGATAAGAATTCCTCATTTTGAGACAAGGCAAAAAAATCCTTTTCGTTGATTAATTTGTATTCCATGAGACGCGAGGCAACCTGCGGAAGCGAACTGTCTTCGTAAATGGTAACACGATATTTTTTGATGTCTCCGTGAAGAAGCTTGTCCACCAGCGCGGAAGGAGAAATCGTTGCGGCAAATTCATACTCGCCGGCGCGAACCGATCGGGCTCCTCCTTTCACCGTAACCAGAACATGAAACAGGAAACGGTTTTGAACCAGATCGGCGCCATGGAGGATCTTGATGACTTTAATCAAGCTGGTGCCTGTCGGAATATCCACCACAACAGTTTTTTCTTTCGCCGAATGAATCGGCGTCACGGCATAGATGAACAGGAAGGCGCCAAACACCAAGGCCACGATCACAGGAAGAGATAAAATGTAGAATATGATTTTGCTTTTTTTTGATTTCATGGGCCATTCCATCCGCTCAACAACAGCGCACCCGGCAGGCAAAATCCGGTGTTCTTACCCTTGCTCGCCTTTGCCGGAGCGGTCCAGATAATTTTGCAGAATCAGACAGGCCGCCAGCTGATCGACCTTTTCTTTCCTCTTCTGCCAGCGGACGCCGGCGGTCCGCAGAATGTCTTCCGCCTCTTTTGTGGTCAGGGTTTCCGGCCATTTCATCACCGGCAGCAGGAAGGTTTCAGCAAGCCATCGGGCAAACCGGTTGACTTTTTCACATTGGATGCCTTCCGAGCCGTCGATGCGCACCGGATAGCCGATGACAATTTTCTGAACCGAAAAATTCCGAATCCACTGACGCAGGATTTCCAGATCATTTTTCTTTGTTTTGCGAATCAGCGTGGGCAGCCCCTGGGCGGTCAGGCCCAGCTCGTCGCTGACGGCCAAACCGATTCGCTTTTCACCATAATCCACACCCAGAATGCGCAAAGATCACCTCTGACTTGATTTCTAACAATTCCGCATTGCATTTTCAAGAAGTAAATCATGATCCGTACCAAAGGCGCGGGCGCCCGTGTAAATATCAGGTTGTTAAAATGATGGGAGTTTGTTATTTGAAACTATCTTGAAAAGCGAACCAGCGGGAAGAAACATGCAACATTTCGTTTTGGGAACAGCCGGCCACGTGGATCACGGAAAGACATCGCTGATCAAGGCCCTCACGGGCGTTGACACCGACCGTCTCAAGGAGGAAAAGGAAAGAGGCATTACCATCGAGTTGGGATTTGCCTCTCTTCCGCTTCCCTCCGGTCACAAACTGGGCATCGTCGATGTCCCGGGGCATGAAAAGTTCATCCGGAATATGGTGGCCGGCGCGGCGGGCATCGATCTGGTTTTGATGGTCATCGCCGCGGATGAAGGCATCATGCCGCAAACGAAGGAGCATCTGCAAATCTGCTCGCTTCTGGGCATTACGACCGGCCTGGTGGCCCTCACCAAAATCGACCTGGTGGAGAAAGACTGGCTGGATCTGGTGCGCTCGGAAATCGCCGATTATCTGCAAAGCACGTTTCTTGCCGGCGCCCCCATTGTGCCCGTTTCAGCATCTCAAAAACAGGGCATCCCCGAGCTGCTTGGGGAAATCGACAAAACCGTGCGCCAATTGCAGGAGAAAACCGATGACGGCATATTCCGTCTGCCGGTTGACCGGATTTTTACGATGAAAGGCTTCGGCACCGTCGTCACCGGCACGCTACTTTCCGATAAAATCAGCGTCGGAGAAGATGTTCAGATCCTGCCGGAAAATATCTTCACCCGCATTCGGGGCATTCAGGTGCATAACCAGACCATGGAAGAAGCCTTTTCCGGACAGCGCACCGCGCTGAATCTTCAGGGCATTGAAAAATCAACACTCGAACGGGGCAATGTTCTGGTTCGGCCGCAGACCGTCTGGCCCACTCAACGGCTGGATGTATTTTTTGAATACCTGGCCTCCAATGCCCGGAAACTGAAAAACCGTTCCCTGGTGCGTCTGCACACCGGCACGGCGGAAATCATGACGCGAATTGTTCTTCTGGACGCCGATGAACTTTCTCCCGGCGACGCCTCCTTTGCCCAGCTGATTCTGGCGGATGAAGACGTGGTGGTGGGAGGGGATCATTTCGTGCTGCGCAGCTACTCCCCCGTAACCACCATCGGCGGCGGTCGGATTCTCGACCCGCAGCCCTGCAAGCACAAAAGGAAAAACAAAAAGATACTGGACGATTTGAAAATCCTGCAAAGCGGCGCTTTGCAGGACAAAATTTCCGTTCTGCTGGACCGCGCCGGTTTCAGCGGCATCCCGATCCGCCCCCTCGCTTTTCGTTTGGGTGTGTCCGTCAGAAAAATCCGGGAAGCGCTGGAAAAATTATTTTCCGACCGCCGGGCCATACTGCTTCCGGGTGACGACACCACGGCGCTTTCCGCCGACCTGTGCGCCCATCTGGAGGAGCGTCTGATGAAAAGCCTCGCGGACTATCACGCGAATCATCCCTTAAAGGAAGGCATCTCCAAGGAAGAACTCAAGGCGGCGCTTCCGGACGTGGTGTCCGGAAAACTTTTCAATATGGTGCTTGCCCGTCTCGTTAAAAAAGAATGGATTGCCAGCGATAAGGACAATGTAAGGCTGGCGTCCCATCGCGTGCAGCTGGCGGGGGAAGAAGATGCGTTACGGCAAACGATCGCATCGGTCTATCTTAAGGCCGGGCTGACGCCGCCCGCCCTTTCCGATGTGATGGCCCGATATAAGGATCAAAAAGTGATGGCGCAAAATATCGTCAAGCTGATGATCAAAGACGGCGAGCTTATAAAAATCAACGAAGAACTGTGCTTTGCGCGTACGGCGCTGGATAAATTGCGCGAGGACTACAAGGTACAGCTTGTCCGGGACGGTCAGGCCACGCCCGCGACATTCAAGGATTTAACCGGACTGTCGCGCAAATACATCATCCCGCTCATGGAATATTTTGACGCCAGCAAACTGACGGTTCGTGTGGAAGACCACCGGATCCTGCGGGAAAAACCCTAAGCTCCATTTTTCAGAAAGGCGGTTCATTTGAAAACCAAAGACATCTATCTTCAGGACATCCAGCCCGGCGATAAAATTGCCTCTTCATTTCTGGTTGCGGAGAAGAGCATGGCCTTTTCCCAGAAAGGATCGGCTTATCTGAACGTCCGGCTCAAAGACAAGACGGGGGAAATCGACGGCAAGGTTTGGGACAATGCCGTGGCGCTGGACCGGGTCTTTAAGAAAGGCGACATCATTTTCATTGAAGGCCGCGCGCAGAGTTACCGCAATGCCCTTCAGATTTCCATTCTCACGGCCAAACCCTGCAATCGGGAGGATATCCATCCGTCGGACTACCTGCCGGTCAGCAAACTGAATACCGCGGCGATGTTTGAAGATCTCCTCGCATACGTCGATACGATGTCTTCCGAGCCTTTAAAAAAACTGCTGGGCGCTTTTCTGAACAATGAGGAAACGGCCGAACTTTTCCGCCGGGCGCCCGCGGCCAAAGGGTTTCACCATATCTATCTGGGCGGTCTGCTGGAGCATACGCTTTCCGTAGTGCGCCTGCTTGACCGCGCCGCGGAACATTATCCTCAATTGAACCGGGATCTGCTGATCGCGGGAGGCATTCTGCACGATATCGGCAAAATTTATGAATTTTCCTACGACGGGCTCATTGAATACAGCGACGAAGGCCGCATGATCGGTCATCTGGTCATGGGCGTGGAAATGATCAATAAACAAATGGAGTCGATCGGCCATTTCCCTGAACGGCTTGCGCTCGAGCTGCGCCATATCATCCTGAGCCATCACGGCGAATTTGAATTCGGCTCGCCCAAACGCCCGAAAACCCGGGAAGCGCTGGTCATACACTTCATGGATGATCTGGACGCCAAACTCAACGCGTTTGATGGTTTTGTCGAGGCCGACGCCGCCAATACCGGCTCGGAATGGACAACCTACAACCGTTTTTTTGAGCGCTATCTGTACAAAGGAAAGTAGGCCGGACCGCCTGCGAGCACCAAAAAGAGGGCTTTCCCCTCACGGCAAAAGCCCTCTGTAACAAACACGGCAAAGAAATCTTGATTTTCTGTTTGCTGCTTTTCTACTTTTTCAGCCCGGCAAGCGTCGCTTCCAGATGTTTCTGCGCAATTTTTCCGGGTACGACGGCTCTGGGGGTTTCGCCGAACGCATCTACATTGTTCAATTCGGCCATGACGCTTCGCAATCCGGCATCAAAAGAAAAAGCCCTTACATGCTTGTTGAAATTCGTCTCTTTGCCGTATTTTGTAACGAAAGACGCCGCCTGTTCGGTGATGAGAATGCCGTTGGCGGGATCTCCATCCTGGTCAAGCGTCTGCAGCAGCACGCAAATATTCACCACCCGCTGGTCGGATGCATCTTTGGCATCGGGCACAAGATCCAGCACAGTGACCACCGGCTTTCCCGCCGCGGACCCCAGCGCCAGTTCGCCCACGGAAAACGCAACCGTTTCCCCCGGTTTGTACTCGAAGACGCCGTCCGTTTTCGTGACGCCTTTGAGCGACGGCGTCGCATAGGTAATCCCGCCCACCGGACCATCCATGAACACGCCTTTTAAAGCGGGCGGCGCGCTGCTTACACTGCTGCCGAGGGAGCCGCAGCCGACAACCAGCATAGCCAGAAAAATTCCTGAAACCGACAAGATAAAACAACGCATCAGAAAATTTGCTTTCTTCATAATGCTACTCCTCTCTTCAATTTTTAAATTTGTTTTCTCATAATATACACGGATCGGATTGTCAATGACTTAAAAAACACCGGCAATCCCCGCGATCATCGGCGCCTGGCGGTTTGCGCAATCTGCAGCCGCCGGGCTTCAGGCAGCAGGCATCCAGCCGTGCAGATTTCCGAACAATTCCCGTCGCATGGCTCGACATG
>CAZVGQ010000083.1:0-5683 GCA_964626775.1 uncultured Smithella sp.
ATCTGCACGAACCTCTATGCGGCGATTTTGACGGACACGGGCGGTTTCCGCTATTCCAGCACCCGCCAGGAAACGCTCAGGGCGGCGGGCGACCTGGTGGAAGGCGGCGCCGATCCGCAGTGGATTTCCGAAAACATTTATGAGAGCGATCCGCCGGCCAAACTGCAGCTTCTGGCCCGCGTTCTGGAAACCCTGGAGATGGACCCGTCCCTCGGAATCGCTTCGATGACCGTGACGGAAGAACATTTGCGTCAAACGGGCGCGGCCATGGAGCACACGGACGGCTTTATCGATATTCCCCGCACGGTCAAAGGGATCAACATCGCGATGCTCTACACGCAAACAGGCGCCAAACAGTACAAGCTGAGCCTGCGGTCCAAAGGCCGGATCAACGTGGAGAAAATCGCCCGCCGCTTTGGAGGCGGAGGGCACATCAATGCGGCGGCCTGCCGGATCGAAGGCGATCTGGAAACGATCAAGTCCCGGGTGCTCGAAGCGGTCAAAGAAACATAGGCGTTTATGGACGGGATCGTGGTGATTGACAAACCGGCCGGGCTGACGTCCCACGATGTCGTGAGCCGGGTCAAAAAGATCCTGGGCGCGAAAAAGGCCGGGCATACCGGAACGCTGGATCCCCTGGCCACCGGGGTGTTGCCGGTCTGCGTGGGGGAGGCGACCAAACTGGCTCCGTTTCTGACGGCGGACCGCAAAATGTACCGGGCGACCATGCTGCTGGGCGTCGAGACGGATACGCAGGACATTCAGGGGAGGGAAACCGGAAGATCGGACCGGGTTCCCTCCGATGAGGAGATTCGGACGGCGCTGGGGAGACTGACGGGTAAGATTCAACAGGTTCCGCCGGCCTTTTCGGCGCTGAAGCACAAAGGCAGGCCCCTGTACAAATATGCGCGGGCCGGAGAATTTCCGGACGTTGCGGCGCGCGAGGTGGAAATCTTCGCTCTCGAAGTGAAAAGCATCGCCCATCCGTACGTGACCTTTGAAATCACCTGTTCGAAGGGCACTTACGTCCGGACAATCTGCGCCGATGCCGGCCGCGCGCTGGGCTGCGGCGCGTGTTTATCCGGATTGCGCAGGCTTCGAAGCGGCTGTTTTGCCGAAGACATGGCCGCGCCTCTGGAAGAGGATGCGGCGGCGGCCCGGAAGGCTTTGCTGGCGAAAATGCTGCCGATGGCGCAGGCGCTGCCTTTTGCCGCGGCCGTTGAAGTCGGCGAACCGACAGCCGTCAGGCTGCGGGCCGGATTTCAGCCGGACGCGGAGATGATGCGGGAAAATGTTCTTCCTTTTCTTGCGGCGGGAGATATGATAAAGTTCATCAGTCCCGAAGGCGAGCTGGTGGCGCTGGCCGAAATGCAGATGCCGTCGGGCGATATCGCGAAACTAAACGGGAAGACCCGGATTGCCAGGATGCTCAGAGTATTCAACCGTTTGCATCCATGAGTACAAAACATAAAAAAGGACATACTTTTGATAGGGAGGAATTGACGTGTTAACTTTGGAAAAGAGGAAGGCATTAATCGAAGACTACCGGCTTCACGAGAAGGATACCGGTTCACCCGAAGTACAGATTGCCCTGTTGAGCGCGAGGATCGAATATCTGACCGAGCATTTCAAGACGCACCAGAAAGATCACCACTCCCGGCGCGGCCTGTTGAAGCTGGTCGGCCAGAGAAGAAGATTGCTGAATTATATCAAAGAAGATGATGTGGAACGCTACAGAAACATAATCAAGCGTCTGGGTCTCAGGAAGTAACACAAGCCATTCAAGGGCGGAAGGCAAAAGCATCACCGATTGGCCATGGTTTTCGTTTAACCCCGTGTCAATCGGCTTTTGCGTTTCGCCCTTGAATTTCCTGTTCCGGACGACAAACCCAAGGAAGGTGGAGGAAAGTGAATGAGTGACAATTTCAGTACGGATTTTGCGGGGCGTAATTTTACTCTCAAGACCAATTACGTGGCCGCGCAGGCGGACGGTTCCACGCTGGTGTATTACGGGGATACCGTGGTGCTGGTGACGGCGGTATCGTTGAAAAGCGTCAGGGAGGGCGTGGATTTTCTGCCGCTCACGGTGGACTATCAGGAAAAGACATTTGCGGCCGGTAAAATTCCCGGCGGCTTTTTTAAAAGAGAGGGCCGTAACAACGAACGCGAAGTTTTAACGTCGCGGATCATTGATCGGGCGATTCGTCCCTTGTTTCCCAAGGGATATTATTCGGAGACACAAGTCGTGGCCACGGTGCTTTCCGTGGATAAAGAGAATGATTCGGATGTCGCGGCGATGATCGGCGCATCCGCCGCCCTGGAAATATCCGATGCCCCGTTTAAGGGACCGATTGCCGGTGTGCGCGTCGGCCGGATCAACGGTGATTTTGTTGCCAATGCCTCGGTGGAAAAAATGCAGGAAAGCGAGATGAACCTTTTCCTGGTGGGACGTAAAGTCACGCCTAGCCGCACGGGTCGACCGTATGACGTCGAACTGGTGATGATGGAAGGCGAAGCCAAAGAGGTTGCGGAAGACATTATTGTCGACGCCATCAATTTTGGACTGGAAGCCGTCCGTCCGGTGATCGATCTGCAGGACAAGATGCGGGCGGAGGTTGGCAAAGCCAAGCGGCCGGTGGAAGAAACGGCGCCGGATGAAGAACTTATCGCGCGTGTGCGCGCCGAAGCTCTGCCCGGTTTGAAAGAAGGCTACGGCATACCCCGTAAATTGGAGCGCTACGCTAAACTGGGCGACGTCCGGGAAGCCGTGATCAAAAATATCGGTGCAGGCGACGCCGCGCTTGGTAAAAAAGTCGCGGCGATTATCGAACATCTGGAATCCCGAATTCTTCGGGATATGATTATCCAGGAAAAGAAGAGAATCGACGGCCGGTCGTCAACCGATATTCGTCCGATCAGCTCGGAAGTCGGAGTATTGCCCCGTGCCCACGGTTCGGCTTTGTTTAACCGCGGTGAAACGCAGGCGCTGGCGGCGCTGACGCTGGGAACCTCCTCGGATGAACAGCGCATGGACTATGTCGCCGGCGAAGAACTCCGTTCTTTCCTGCTGCATTACAATTTTCCGCCCTACAGCGTGGGCGAAGCCAAGTCGCTCAGGTCGCCCGGCCGCAGAGAAATCGGCCATGGCGCGCTGGCGCGCAAGGCGCTGGTTCCCGTGCTCCCGCCGCCGGAACAGTTTCCCTACACGATCCGGATTGTTTCCGAGATCCTCTCTTCCAACGGCTCCTCTTCGATGGCGACCGTCTGCGGCGGCATTCTGTGCCTGATGGACGGCGGCGTGCCCGTGCGCGACATTGTCGCCGGCATTGCCATGGGACTGCTCAAGGAAGGCGAAAACGTCGTCATTCTGTCGGATATTCTGGGCGATGAGGACCACGCGGGCGATATGGATTTCAAGGTTTGCGGCACGGAAAAGGGCGTTACCGCCATGCAGATGGACATCAAGATCGACGGCCTGACGGAAGACATCCTGCGCAAAGCGCTGGCCCAGGCCCGTGAGGGCCGACTGCACATCATCGGGAAAATCCGTGAAACCCTGTCCGCGCCGCGTTCGGATATTTCGCTGTATGCGCCGCGCATCACCACCGTGAAAGTGAAGGAAGACCAGGTCCGCACGGTGATCGGCTCCGGCGGAAAGAACATTCGCCAGATCATCAGCGAAACCGGCGTCACCATCGACGTGGAAGACGACGGGACCGTAACCATCGCGTCCGCCGACGCGGAAGCGGCGGCCCGCGCCGTGGCGATGGTCAAATGGCTCACCGAAGAAGCGGAAGTCGGCAAGATTTACCGCGGCACCGTCAAAAAGATCGTCGATTTCGGCGCGTTTGTGGAAATTCTGCCCGGCACGGAAGGCCTGCTGCATATTTCGCAGATTGCCAAGGAAAGAATCGCCAAGGTGACGGACGTTCTGCAGGAAGGCGACGAAGTCATGGTCAAGGTTCTGGAAGTCGATAAGTCGGGAAAGATTCGCCTCAGCCGCAAAGAAGCGCTGGGCGCGGAAGTCAAATAGCGGTTCATCGGTCCCGGACCGTCATTCACGCGCCGGTGGTCCGCCGGCGCGTGAATGAAATTCTTATTCTTTCATGGAAACCATCAAAGTTCAGATTCGGAAAATTGCCGGCAACGAGGATCTTCCCCTGCCTGAATACATGACCCGTCTGGCGGCGGGAATGGATCTCTTCGCGGCCGTCACCGCGGAGGAAACGATTTTGCCCGGCGGGCGCAAAAAAATACCGACCGGCATCGTCATTTCCCTGCCCGAGGGCTATGAGGCGCAGATTCGGCCGCGCAGCGGCCTGGCGCTTCACCAGGGCCTTACGCTTTTGAATTCCCCGGGAACCATCGACGCGGACTACCGCGGCGAAATCGCCCTGATTGTCATCAATCATGGAGATGCGCCCTTCGTGGTGAAAAGGGGCGCGCGTCTTGCGCAAATGGTCGTCCAGAAAATCTGCCGGGTGCAATGGGAAGAAGCCGTCCAACTGGATGAGACGCCAAGAGGCGCCGGCGGATTTGGACACACCTGATAAGCGGCCGGCATTTTGCATTTATCGTCAAACAGTGGTATAAAAGCGGTAAAATCGAAATAAGACGGGCGCATGAAAAAATTCAAAGTTAAAAAAACCTTTCAGGAAATCAACGAGAAGATCAAAAAGGGACGGGCGGTTGTTGTCACCGCCGAAGAAATGATTGATGTGGTGGAGCGCCACGGAGATGTCGAGGCGGCCCGCCGCGTCGACGTTGTGACCACCGGAACCTTCGGCGCCATGTGCTCCTCCGGCGCCTTTCTGAATTTCGGACACACCGCTCCGCGCATCCGGGCCTCCCGCATCTGGCTCAATGACGTGCCGGCTTACGGCGGCATTGCGGCGGTAGATTGCTATATCGGCGCGACGGAAGTCGTCGAGGGCGATCCGCTAAACAGCGTTTATCCGGGTGAATTCAACTACGGCGGCGGCCACGTGATTGAAGATCTGACGGCGGGCAACGTCGTCAAATTGCGGGCCGAGGGGTACGGGACGGATTGCTATCCGTCGCGCAAATTTGAAAAAAACATCACCATCAACGATTTGCGCGACGCCTTTCTGTTCAATCCGCGCAACGCCTATCAGAACTATAATTGCGCCGTGAATCTTTCCGACACGACGATCTACACTTACATGGGCATGCTGCGTCCGCGCATGGCCAACGTTTCCTATTCGACATCCGGCCAGCTCAGCCCTTTGTTCAATGATCCCTATTACCGGACCATCGGCATCGGCACGCGGATTTTCCTGGGCGGCGCGCAGGGATTTGTCGCCTGGCCGGGAACCCAGCACAACCCCAATGCGGCCAGGTCCGCCAACGGCGTTCCAAAGGAAGGCGCGGGAACCCTGGCGGTGATCGGCAACCTCAAGGAGATGAGTCCCGAGTGGCTGACCGGCGCCAGCATTCTGGGCTACGGCGTTTCCCTGTTTGTCGGCATCGGCATTCCCATTCCCATTCTGGATGAAGACATGGCGCGCTTCACCGCGGTGAAAGACGAGGAGATTTATGCCCAGGTGTACGACTACAGCATGGATTATCCCAAGGGCAATCCCAAGCCCATCGCGGAGGTCAACTATCGGGACCTGCGCAGCGGAACCGTGATCATCAACGATAAAAAAGTCATTGCCGCGCC
>CAZVGQ010000084.1:0-5675 GCA_964626775.1 uncultured Smithella sp.
ATCACCGGCAGGACGAGGAGGCGCTGCGCCGAAGCGAGGAAAAATACCGGACGATCCTGGAGGGCATTGGAGAAGGCTATTACGAGACGGACCTGGCCGGCAATTTTACGTTTTTCAACGACGCACTGCAGCGGATGTGGGGCTATCCGAAAGAAGAACTGCTGGGCATGAACAACCGCAAGTACACGGACGAGGAAACGGGCAAACTGCTTTACAGGGCTCATCATCAGACTTACAAAACAGGCATCCCCGGCCGATTGATGAACTATGAGATCATCCGGAAAGACGGCTCCCGGTTGACGGTCCAGCAGTCCTTCACGCTGCTGAAAGATTCCGTGGGCGATATCATCGGTTTCCGGGGGATCGTGCGCGATGTCTCGGAAATAAAAAGGGTGGAAAAAGAGCGGGCTGAAACCCTGAAAAAGCTTCGTCAGGCCCTGGAATCAACGGTTCACGCCATGGCCGTGGCCGTGGAATCGCGGGACCCCTACACGGCGGGCCATCAGCGGCGGGTGGCGGACCTCGCCAACGCCATAGCCGTCGAGATGGGGCTGGAACCGGACCGGCTCATCGGTCTGCGCATGGCCAGTCTGATTCATGATCTGGGGAAAATATCCATTCCCACCGAGATTCTCACCAAGCCGACCAAACTGACGAACATTGAATTTGAAATCGTCAAGACGCACGCACAGGCGGGATACGAAATTTTAAAGGACATCGCTTTCCCCTGGCCCATCGCCCGGATCGTGCTGGAACACCATGAAAAGATTGACGGATCGGGCTATCCGCAACATTTGAAGGGTGACGATCTCCTGACGGAATCCAAAATCCTGACGGTGGCCGACGTGGTCGAAGCCATGGCGTCCCACCGCCCCTACCGCCCTTCTCTGAAACTTCAGGAGGCGCTGGACGAAATCACACGGAACCGGGGAATCCTCTATGACGCGGACGCCGTCGCCGCCTGTCTTACATTGTTTGAGGAAAAGCGCTTCAGCTTTGAGATGTAACGCGTCACTAGTCACTCATTGCTCATTGCTCGTCGCTTCTTTATCGCCTTGACAAGGATCAAACGCGCCGCTACAGTTCGTCTTCCGTAAACGGTTAAAGGATACAGGAGGATTATCCATGGCTTCCCCAAAAATCGGCACAAATGCCTCACCCTGGACAGACTGGCAGAAACAACTCAACGACTATCTCGTGGATTCCGCGCAACGCTCGATCATTTTCACGGACATTCTGCGCAAAAGAGGCAACAATTACATCAAGCACATCCGCGGCGGCCAGCCGCCGGTTCTGACGTTCAACTACGAGATGATCCTGAACGCCAAGAATTTCGAGCGGCCCGTCAATTACGCGCTGGTTCGCATTTCCGACCGCCGCCGCAAGGACATCGATCCCGAGCAGCAAAACCGCCGCCGCGCGCTTCGGGAACGCCCCGACATCCCCAAAAGGCCGATTGTGATCATCGATCCGCGGGCGGGCCACGGCCCAGGCATCGGGGGCTCCAAACGGGATTCGGAAATCGGCATGGCCCTGGACCACGGCCATCCGGTCTATTTTGTTCTGTTTTACACCGATCCACTCCCCGGCCAGACGCTGCCGGATGTCATTGCCGCCATCGAACAGTTCATCGGAAAAGTCACCGAACTGCATCCCGACGCGGACGCGCCGGCGGTCATCGGCAACTGCCAGGCGGGCTGGGCGGCCGCGCTGGCCTGCGCGGACAAACCGGGCATCGCCGGCCCCCTGGCGCTCAACGGCGCGCCTCTGTCCTACTGGAGCGGCGTCGAGGGCGCGAATCCCATGCGCTACCGGGGAGGCCTTCTGGGCGGCGTGTGGGTCAATTCGTTTTTCAGCGATCTGGGAAACGGCGTGTTCGACGGCGCGAACCTGGTGCTGAACATGGAGCTCCTGAATCCGGCCAACACATACTGGACCAAACAATACAACGTTTATTCAAAGGTGGACACGGAAGAGGACCGCTTTCTCAACTTTGAAAAATGGTGGGGCGGTTTCTTCATGATGAACGACGATGAAATCCATTACATCGTCCGCAATCTGTTTGTCGGCAACAAACTGGAACGAGGCGAGCTGGAGCTCAACGAAGGCCGGAAGCTCAGTATGAAAGACATCGAAAGCCCGATTCTGGTCTTCGCGTCGATGGGCGACAACATCACGCCGGCCCAGCAGGCGCTCAACTGGATTCCCCGCGTGTACAGCTCCGTGGAGGACATCAAGCGGCACGGGCAGGTCATCGTCTATATCGTTCACCGGGAGATCGGCCATCTGGGCATCTTTGTCGCCGGCTCCGTCGCCAAAAAGGAGCACAATGAAATCATCGGCAACTTCGACATGATTGACTGCCTGCCGCCCGGCCTCTACGAAATGGTCATCGATTGCGACATTCAGAGCGGCAAATTCGCAAGCCGGTTCGAACCGCGCACGCTGGCCGACATTGCCTCCTACGACGACGGAATCCACGATGAAACGGATTTCAGCGTCGTGGCCAAGGTGTCCGAAGCCAACGACAACCTGTATCAACTGCTGGTGCGCCCCTTTGTGAAACTCTGGACCACGGAGCTTTCCGCGGAGTTCATCCGCCATCTGCACCCCCTGCGCATGCAGCGGTATTTGCTGGCCGATATCAATCCCCTGATGCGCCCGCTGAAAAATATGGCCGGCGCCGTCCGCCGGAACCGAAAGGCCGCCGGGCCGGACAATCCGTTTTCGGAGCTGGAAAAGGCGGTTTCCGATTATGTGGAAGGCGTGCTTGACATTTACCGCGATTACCGGGACCTCCATCAGGAAGAAATCTTTCAGCAGATTTACGGCAACGGGTGGCTGCGCAGTCTGTTTCCGCCCGTCCAGGACAAGCCAAAGCCTGGCGCCGCCAAACAGGACCATCCCGATTATGACAAGCGGCTGGCCGCCATGAAGCAGGGGGGGGTCGCCGAAGGATTGATCCGCATCTACATGGCCGCGGGCGCCACCAACCAGGGCATCAAAAGGAAGCATTTTGAGGTCGCCAGTGAAATCGCCGCCACGCACCGGGTATTGAGCAAACTGTCCACGTCGCGGTTCAAGAAAATGATGCGCGAACAGTCCGCCATTCTTCAGGCGGACGAGGAAAGCGCCCTTCAGTCTCTGGCGACGCTGATCAAAAACAGGGACGATCGCCTGGAGGCGCTGAGCATCGCCCGCCGGCTGTTTCTGGCGGACGGCGTTTACAAAGACGAAGAAAAAGCCCTGCTCGAAAAAATCAAAAAGGGGCTCAGTCTGGATACTGTATAGAAGATATACAATGTGAAAATCCCCCCCCTTTTAAGAAAGGGGGCTCATCCTTCGTCAGTCCAGAAGCGGCGGCTCCTTTAAATGCTGGGGGATATCCGTGATATGGGACGCGGGGCGCGCCCTCAGGATGTGTCCGGGCAAAGGCTTTCCCGCCATCTTTTCCGCCAGCCGGACGCAGTCGAGGAGCTTTTCCAGATCGATGCCCGTTTGGATTCCCATCGCTTCAAACAGATGAACGAGATCTTCCGTCGGAACGTTCCAGTACCCTACGTCCAGTTCGCTCACCCCGTAAGGCGTGTTGCTCATTCCCCCCAGTGACGCGTCGAAAATGCGGATGCCCGCTTCGTAGGCGGCCACGCAATTGGCGATGGCCGTCCCGCGTGTATTGTGAAAATGCACCGCGAGTTGAATGTCCAGCTTCAGATCCAGAAGCGTCCGGATCAGCTCCTTCACCGATTTGGGGTCGGCCAGACCCGTCGAGTCCACCAGAACCACCTCGGACGCGCCCATGTAACCGAGTTTGAGCAGAAGTTCGGCGACCTCCCCGGGGGAAACGCGGCCCGTGTAGGGGCATCCGAAAGCCGTCATTACGTAGATCCGCACGCTTCGGGAATTTCTTGCCGCCGCGTCGAGAAGCGTCGGGAGCACCTTGTTGAGGCTCTCTTTCAGGGACTTGCCGACGTTGATGCGGTTGAACATGTCGCTCGCGGAAAGCAAAACCAGAAGCTCATCGATCTGCGTCACCAGGGCCCGCCGGCAGCCGATTTCGTTGGGAACCAGCCCCACGTAGGTCACGGACGGCTTTTTGGCGATGCCGCCGACAAGTTTTTCCGCGTCGTACCCTTCCGGCAGCAAGCGAGGGTGCGTGAAGGAAGCGCACTCGATCTTCTTCAGGCCCGTTTCGGACAGTTTGTTGATATAATTTATTTTATTTTCCGTGGACAGGCCGCCGCAAAATTCGGGAAGGCCGTCCCGCGGGGACACTTCCACGATGGTCAGCGAATTTTCTTTTTTTCTGGCGGCCTTTCCCGCCGCGTTGGCATTTGGCATAACCTTCCTAAACCGCAAGGAATATTTTTTTCATAACCTGCATAATTCATTCCAGCCGTCCGAGTCCTTTATTCCAATCCGTATTCCTTTAGTTTCAAATAGAAGGTGCGCCGGCTGATTCCCAGGGACCGAATGGCTTCCGACCGGTTGGGAGAAGCGGCGAGCGCTTCGCTGATGAGGCGGCGCTCCAGGTCCCGGACGGCCTGGGTCAGGTTAAAGGAGGGCGGACCGTTTTCGGCAACGGAGGGCGGGGGGCCGTCCCGGTTTATGGAGTCCGAAAACAGGAAATTGGGCAGAGAACCTGCGTCGATGACGGGCGACTGCGTCATGTTCACCGCGTAGCTCACGACGCCTTTCAACTCCCGAACATTGCCCGGCCAGTGGTACGCGTGCAGCAGCGCGAGCGCTTCAGGCGAAAACCGGTATTTTTGTTTCTGCGCGGCTCCGCTCGCTTTCAGGAAATGCTCCACCAGCAGATCAATGTCTCCTCTTCTCTCGCGCAGCGGAGGCAGCGTAAGCGTGAAGGTGTTCAGGCGGAAGAAAAGATCCTCGCGAAATTTTTTCCGCCCGATCAGATCGGCCATATCCTGATTGGTCGAAGAGATGACCCGGACGTCCACCCTGATGTTTTTCGTTCCGCCGACTCTTTTGAACGTGCCGGATTCCAGGACGCGCAGGAGTTTGGCCTGGACGGACAGGGAGGAATCGCCGATTTCGTCCAAGAGAATCGTTCCCTCGTGCGCCTCGTCGAAATAGCCTTTGCGCCCCTCGGTTCGCGCGCCGGTAAACGCGCCTTTCTCGTAGCCGAAAAGCTCGCTCTCAATCAGACTGTCGGGAATGGCGGCGCAGTTGACATCGACCAGCTGTTTGTCTTTGCGGCGGCTGGCCTGATGAATGGCGCGGGCCAGAATTTCCTTGCCCGTGCCGCTTTCCCCGATGATCAGCACGGAGATATCCGATTGGGCCGCCCGCCCGGCGCTCACCAGCGCTTTGCGAAAGGTCTCATCGACGCCGATCAGTTCATCGAAGGCACTTTCAATCAAAGAGGCATCCACACCCGGTTGGGATTCTTCTTTGCCGCGCGGTTGGGCGGCTGGCAATTTTGGGGTTCCGGCCGTCATGGGTTCGGTTTTCTTTCCAGCATGTTTATTCGGTATACAAATTTCGCCCTGAATGTATACAAACCATACATTCCTGTCAAACAGTTTTTCCCCGGCGCGGGTCAACGCCCGCGCCCTATTGTTTTTTTTCACTGGTATGGTATTTGCTGTATTTAATCGAAAACAATTTGCAACAAAAGGAGATGGCTTATGGCAGAAATCGTCGCATTTTCC
>CAZVGQ010000085.1:0-3001 GCA_964626775.1 uncultured Smithella sp.
TAAGGACATCCGCCCAATCCGCCGGCCGCGGCGTCAAAGGAGCGAACCCCGACGTCGTAGGCGCGCAGAGCGTTGGCTGGGGCCAGGCCGCGCGTGTTGTGAAAGTGGGCGCCGAATTGGATTTCAGGGAAAAGCCGGAAGCATTCACTGAATTTTTCTTCCACGGCTTTCGGATGGCCGTAGCCGACGGTGTCGCAAAGCGTGATTTCCCGAATGCCCAGCGCCGCAACCTTTTCCACGGTGCGCAAAACGGCGGCGGTCGTGACGCTGCCCGAAAACGGGCAGCCAAAGGCCGTGGCCAGATCCACCCGAAGGGACGTCAAAGCGTCGGCCGGAAGGGACCGGCGGATGCGCTTCAGCTCCTTCAGTGAATCCCGCGGCGATTGCTTTACGTTCGCGTAATTGTGTTTTAAACTCACGGAAAGGAAGAAGATCAGCCTGGAAATGCCGCAGGCTAGGGCCTTTTCCGCGCCGCGCTCATTGGGGACCAGCACCGACGGCACGAAACCCTTGATGCGTAGGACGGCTTGGGCGACTTCCTCCATATCCCGGAACTGCGCGATGGCCTGCGGAGAAACGAAAGAACCTATCTGGATTTCCTTGAGGCCGGCGGCGGCCAAATTTTTAATGAGGGCGATTTTTTTGTCCGTCGGTACAAACGTTTCGAGGTTCTGAAGGCCGTCGCGCGGCCCGACTTCAATGATTTTTACTTTTTTCATCATGTGCTTCCATGTAATTCTTGGCGGATCGCGAAAGCTAACAAAAAAGGAAGCTCACCGCAAGGCCGCGGTCGAGCCTCCTTTTTTTGATGAGGGGCCTACTTTTTCCAGATGGGATCCGCCGGTCCCCACTGCTCGGGAAGGACGGCCTTTTCGCTCCACTCCGCCGGGAACTGCTGGCCCGGTTTTTCCTTTTCTTTCTCAATCAGCTTTTTCAGGCCGGGGCGCGCGTGCTCCATGTGCCCTTCCTTGGCGGTGCGGCCGTTGATGATCGCTTCGGAGCGCAGTCTGGCGCCGATGGTCTTTTCCATTTTTCTGCCCAGCATCAGAATGCGGTTGACGTCGTATCCGTGCTGGATGCCGAGTTCGTCGATCTGCACGACCAGATCCTCCATGCAGATCAGGCCGACGTAGCGCGGATCATAGTAATATTCCCCCGTGCCCTTGATCGGGCAGTCGTCCAGGAAATTGGCCGGCTGCCCGCCCAGGCCTCCCAGCGTGGCCTCAAAACGGCAGATGCCGGCCTGCAGGGCCGCGAGAATGGTGGAAGAGGCGATCCGCTTGGTTTCATGAAGATGGCACAGATGCGCTTCCGGGTTGGGCATGGCGTCCAACACCATGGAAAAATACCGGTAGGCATCGGCTGCGTTGGCGGAACCGTCGTGATCGGCATGTTCGATATCATGCGCCCCAATCTGGAACCATCGTCTGGTGAATTCCACCGCGTCTTCCATTTTGGTGGCGCCGCTGATCGGAGAACCCCAGATGGTGCTCACCGTGCCGCACATTTTGATGCCCGCGTCGCGCGCTTTCTGAATGCAGCGTTCCGCTTCACGCCAATACTGACTCAGCGTGGTTCCGGAGTTGGCGAAATGATGCTCCGGGTCGGTCGAAACCATCATCAGGATCCGGTCGGGTCCGTAGCCGTTTTTTCTCATTTCAATGGCCCGGTCCACGGCGGGTTCCCGAATGGTCACGCAGGTGAGCGTAACGTCTTTATCCACATCGATGCCGGCTTTGCCGCAGCGCTTTCTGAATTCGTCGCTGCGCATGGCTTTCAGAACTTCGTCCGCGTCCTTAAACTGGGGCATGGCCCTGGGGTTTCCCAGGTTGGTGACTTCCAGCTCACGGCAGCCGGCGAGGATCATTTCCTGTCCGTAGAATATTTTTGCCTGTGTGGAGATGAACTTTTCGCAATGCTGGAAACCGTCTCGAATGGTGATGTCTCCAATGGTTACTTTCTTCGGCATCCGGGGAAAAATTTTCCAATAATCATACTCGGTCATACAGTCTTCTCCTTTTGTCGATTTTTTACGGTTTATTCACCTTTGAAATCCGGTTTCCTTTTTTCGGCAAAAGCGGCAAGCGCCTCCAGCCGGTCCTTGGTCGGGATGGTGATTTCATACGCCTTCGATTCCAGCGGCAGGGCGACCGAGAGAGGCGCGTCCATTCCGCAATTGATGGCGAATTTGGCCTGCGCCACGGCGATCGGGCCGTTCGCGGCGATTTCCCGGGCCAGTTCGCAGGCGGCATCGATCAGTTTTTCCGGCTCTACCACCCGGTTGACCAGGCCGATGTCCAGGGCGGTCTGGGCGTTGATGCGTCGGGCGGTATAGATCAACTCTTTGGCTTTGGCCAGGCCGACAATGCGCGGCAGCCGCTGCGTGCCGCCCGCCCCCGGAATGATCGCGAGCGAGGTTTCCGTGAGCCCCATCACCACGTTGCTGGAGGCGATGCGCAGGTCGCAGGCCAGCGCGAGCTCCGTTCCTCCGCCGAAGGCAAAACCGTTGACGGCCGCGATGACCGGAACCCGCAGTTGCTCCACGGAAGTGAAGAGATTGCGGATCGTAAAGATGAAGCGGCGCACCTGATCCGGCGGCATCGTCCGGCGCTCGATGAGATCGGCGCCGGTGGAGAAAGAGGCCTTCTTGGGGTTGTCGCTTGGCGCTCCCGTGATGATCAGACACCGCAGGCCGGAATCGAAATTGGATTCCCGGACGGCGTCGCCCAGAGCGCCCAGCAGTTCAAAGTTAAAACAATTCATGGCTTCCGGACGGTTTAACGTCAGCAGCGTAATCCCTTCGCCTTTTTGCTCCCGCAATAAAACATCTGCCATAGGTCGGCCTCCTTATGTAAACGGTTTAGAATTTCAGATCGCCCCAATCGGATTCCCGGACCGGTGCGCGCAGCGCGATTTCAAAGGCGCGGGCCAGTTTGTCCCGCGCTTCGGAAAAGGCAATCACGCCGTCGTGAAACATCAGCGAGCCGGTGTAGAAGGGATG
>CAZVGQ010000085.1:3101-5621 GCA_964626775.1 uncultured Smithella sp.
CCGATGACGTACGTGATTTTCGGCGCTTCCAGGCAGGAGCAGGCCCGGACCATGTCGGAGCCGTATTTGCCGATGCCGCCCCATTCTTCGGCCTTGCCGACCATGTAGCCGGGCGATCCCTGGAGGAACAGAACGGGAAGCTTGGAATTGCCGCAGCGGATCATCCATTCCGTCGCTTTGCGGGCCGCCTCGATATAAATGACGCCGTTGGCGTTGGAGGCAATCACGCCGACGGGGATTCCTTTGAGCCACATTTTGCCGCAGATGATAGAACTGCCGCGGCCCGGGCCGTACGTCGATTTGTATTCATGGAAATAGCTGTCGTCCGCCAGACATTTGATCGTGTCCTTGATGTTGATCAGGTGATACGTGTCCACGGGGCTGCAGCGCATCATTTCCTTGTAGTCAAACCTTGGCTCACGGGATTCCCGGCGGTCAATGTGAAGTTTCTGCGACGGCTCAAATTCCATCATGGCGCGCAGCTTCCGGATGCCTTCCTCCTGGGATTGGACGAAATGATCGCACCCTCCGGAATGCTGGGTGTGCACATACGCGCCGCCGAGGTCTTCCTGGGAAACGGATTCGCCGATGGCGGATTTGACCATGGGCGGGCCGGCCAGAAATGCAAAGGCCAGCTTTTCAATCATGATCGATTCCGTGGCCAGATACACCATGTAGGCGCCGCCGGCCGTGTTTCCGCCGGTCGAGAGCGTGTACTGTTTGATGCCTTTGGCCGACATGCGGCACATGTTGTAAAACATGGTTCCGAAATGACCGTCGTCGGCGAAGCAGCCGAGCTGGAGCGGCAGATTGATTCCGCCGGAGTCGGCGATATAAATGCAGGGGAGGCCGCACTGCTCGGCGATGGCCTGGGCGCGCATGTGCTTTTTCAGCGTGATCGGAAAATAGGTCCCCGCGGCATAGCGGTTTTCGTTGGAGAAAATCATGCAGTCTTTTCCGTGAATGGTGCCGATGCCCGTGACCACGCCGCCGCCCGGGATGTGCCCGCGTTTTTCTTCTTCATAAATGGAGCCGCCGTAAAGCTTTTTCTCGCCGATCTGGTAGCCCGCGTCCAGCCCCACTTCAAAAAATTCCGTGCCGGGATCAATCAGCATTTGAATCAGGTCGCGCATCGGTTTTTTGCCCTGCTTGGCCAGCCTCGCAATCTGGTCTTCCCCGCCGATGTGGTAGGCTTCCTGCCGATGCTTCATCAAAAGAGCGTCCTGTTCCTCCCAGAATTTCAGATTGGTTTCCCGCTCCTTTTCCAGCCGTTCCGTTCTGGTCATTCGCTTGGTTTCTTCCGCCATATTTTCTCCTCCCCAAAAGATAAACGTTGCGCTGTTCGGAATCCGGAGATCCGCCCTTAATCCGTTTCGTAGCAGCCGATTCTTCGTGAAATGACGATGCGCTGCACCTCAGAGGTTCCCTCGCCGATGGTCAGGAGTTTGTAGTCCCGGTAGAACCGTTCGATGTTGTATTCCTTCATCAGGCCGTAGCCGCCGTGAATCTGCAGGGCTTCGTTGGTTACGCGGCCCATGACCTCCGAGCAGTAAAGCTTGGCCATGGCCGCTTCTTTTCCAAAAGGCTTGCCCTGATCTTTCAGGTAACAGGCCTTGTATAATAAATTGCGCGCGGCTTCGATTTCCGTGGCCATGTCGGCCAGTTTGAAGGCATTGACCTGGAAGGTGGAGATCGGCTTCCCGAATTGTTTCCTGGCCTTGGCGTATTTCATGGCCAGTTCATAGGCTCCCTGAGCGCCGCCCAGTCCCATGGCGGCAATGGCCAGGCGGCCGTTGTCCAGCGTCTGGAGCATCTGGTGAAATCCTTCACCGCGCTTTCCCAGAAGATTTTCCTCCGGCACCCGGCAGTCATCGAAATACAGTTCGCCCGTATCGGAGGAGCGCCACATCATTTTTTTCGTCATCTTCTTTGTCGTGAAACCCGGTGTTCCGTTCGGGACGAGGATGCAGGAAACTTCCTTGGTTTCAATCGAGCCGTAGGGGCCGACCTTCTGTCCTTTGGATCCGGTAATGGCCTGGACGGTGCAAATGCCGGCCATTTTGCTGGTGGAATTGGTGATGAAGATTTTGCTGCCGTTCACCACCCATTGTCCGTCCTCCAGCCGCGCGTTGGTCTTACTGGCGCCGGCATCCGAGCCTGCATTGGGTTCGGTGAGCCCGAACGATGCCAGGATTTCACCGGAGCAGAGACGCGGCAGCCATTGATCTTTCTGCTTTTTGCTGCCGTAATAATAAATCGGTCCGATGCCCAGGGAATTTCCGGCGGCAACCGTCGCCCCGTGTGAACCGTCAATCCTGCAGATTTCTTCCACCGCGATGATGTAGGAAAGATAATCCATGCCTGCTCCGCCGTATTCGACAGGCACGTAAATGCCGAAAAGACCTAGCTTGGCCATTTTCCGGGTCAGGTCATAGGAAAATTCCTCTTTTTCATCCAACTCCATTGCGACCGGCGCGATTTCCTGTTCGGCGAATTCTCGAATGTTGTAGCGAAGCATTC
>CAZVGQ010000086.1:0-2780 GCA_964626775.1 uncultured Smithella sp.
ACGGCCAACCTGGCCTGCCTTCTGGCCCGGCAGGGCCGGCGCGTCGGCGTCGTGGATACGGACATCCAGTCTCCCGGCATTCACGTGCTGTTCAACCTCGATCCCAAAGACGCGCCCCATACCTTAAACGATTTCCTCTGGGGCAAATGCGACATCGGACGCGCGGTTTACGATGTGTCCCGGATTCTCGGAGCGGGGGATAAAGAAAAGCTTTTTCTCATCCCGTCGAGCATCCGCACGGGAGACATCGCCCGGGTCCTGCATTACGGCTACGACATCAATCTGCTCAAGGAAGGCTATCAGAAAGCGATTGAACAATTTGCGCTCGATTATCTTTTCATCGACACTCATCCGGGCTTAAACGAGGAGACGCTGATGTCGATCGCCGTCGCCGACACCCTCCTCATTCTGCTGCGCCCCGATCAGCAGGACTATCAGGGAACAGCCGTGACCGTCGAGGTGTCGAGGCAGCTCGAAGTTCCCCGAATGTTTCTGATCGTCAACAAAGTCCCCGCGGCTCTCCCGGGCGACGCGCTGGCCGCCAAAGTGACGACGGCTTACAACTGCGACGTGGCCGGCGTCCTGCCGCATGCCGACGAAATGATGGCACTGGGCAGCTCCGGCCTGTTTTGTCTTACGCATCCGGATACGGCGCTCAGCCGGGCCCTAGAAGATATCCTCCGGAGGATTACGGCATGAATCCGGGCGCAAAAAAAATCCTCTTGGCCGGATTGGCCTTTGCCGTCGTTTACGGGCTCTTGAACAGCCTCTCCAACATTTTCCTGCTGCCCTCCGCACCGATCATCTCCATGAGGCCGCAGATCGCTCTTCCGATGGCCGTGGGCATTCTGGTCCATCCGCTGGCCGGCTTCATCACGGGATTTGCAGGCAACATGTTCGGCGACGCCGTTTACGGATTCGGCGCCTTTAAATTCTGGAACTGGCATATCGCCAACGGCCTCATGGGATGGATTCCGGGGCTTGTCGGCTACGGGGGAATCCGTCGCATCGGCACGGTTCGGGAATTCGGCATCCTGCAGATGAGCCTGGTCGGGGCCAGCGCCGCGGGCATTGCGGCGGCGGTCGTGCTCGACGTTCTCTTTATTCATCTGCTCACCTTTCCCTCTTCCTTTCCGTCCTGGATTCTGCCCGCGTTTCTCACCGACGCGGTCAACGGCTTCATTCTGGTGCCCGTCATTCTCCTTCTGGCCCGCCGCATCCGCCTGACGCTGGAGACGCGGACCATCCTGATGATCACCGGCCTTCTGCTGGTGAGCATTCTGACCACCGCCGGCGCCATCACCTGGGCGGTCGTCGATGATCTTGTTTCCCACAGCGCGATGGTGGAAAACTTTTACATCGCCGCCGTCGTTTCCGTCCTGCTTTTAGTCGCGGGCTTTATCGCCGCGATCGTTTTTGTCCGGAAGGTGACCGATCCGCTGGCGAGTCTCGCCCACGCCGCGCAAGCCGTGGAACAGGGCAACTACGATCTGCCCGGACTGGCGGGCGTGTCCGCGCGCGCAGATGAACTGGGCCGGCTGGCCCGCATTTTCGAGCAGATGGCCGGAAAAGTCCGGGAAAGAGAAAAAACGCTCCAACGACAGGTCGATGAACTAAAAATTATCATTGACCGGAAAAAGCAGGCGCAGGATGTCTCCGAAATTGTTGAAACGGAATATTTCCGCGCGCTGAAAGAAAAAGCCCGCAAATTCAGGGAAACATAAAGAGGAGACGATGGACACCATGATAGCGGCGGTTTTTGACAGAAAACTCAACTATGTCGAGGATTATCCCGTGCCGCCCGTCAAGCCCGGCTGGGCTAAAATACAAGTAAAGATCGCCGGCATCTGCAAAACCGACATGGAAATTCTCAAAGGCTATATGGGGTTTAAAGGCGTGCTGGGGCACGAGTTTGTCGGCATCGTCATGGAATGCGACGACCCCTCTTGGATCGGCAAGAGAGTGGTCGGCGAAATCAACGCCGCCTGCGGGCATTGCGACTGGTGCCGGCGCGATCTGGGGCGTCACTGCCCCAACCGTTCGACCCTCGGCATCTTCAACCTCGACGGCTGCATGGCCGAATATTGCACCCTGCCCATCGTCAACCTGCTGGCGCTTCCGGAAACACTTTCCGACGAACGAGCGGTTCTCGTGGAGCCCCTGTCGGCGGCCTGTGAGATTCTGGAGCAGATGCGGCCCGCAGGCAACGAACGGGCGGTGATTCTCGGCGACGGTCGCCTCGGCGCTCTTTGCGCCTGGGTGCTGGCTACCGTTTTACCGGAGGTCACGGTGGTGGGACATCACCCGGAAAAACTGGAGAACCTTCGATGGCGAAACATCCGGACCGTTTTGAACGAAAAGGAGGTTGCGCCCGGCGCAGACATCGTCGTGGAAGCCACGGGGTCGGGCGCCGGCATCGTCGCAGCCATGGCATTGTGCCGGCCGCGCGGAACCATTGTCCTGAAATCCACCGTCGCGGTTTCCGGTGACGTCAATCTGGCGCCGATCGTCATCAACGAGCAGACGGTTTTGGGATCGCGCTGCGGACGGTTTGCCGACGGACTCAAAATCATGAGCGAGTATCCGGACATGCCGCTGGACCGGCTGATTACCGCCCGCTATCCGCTGGCGCGCGTGCAGGAGGCCTTTGTCCGGGCGACGCAAAGCGACGCCCTGAAAGTGCTTCTGGATATTCACCCTTAAGCGAAGGGGAGAATAATGAAACGCGACGTTGGCGACATGCTCACAACCCTGATCCGGAATCAGGCCGACCGGGAAGC
>CAZVGQ010000086.1:2880-5600 GCA_964626775.1 uncultured Smithella sp.
GCGACGTTGGCGACATGCTCACAACCCTGATCCGGAATCAGGCCGACCGGGAAGCTCAGGAAGCAACGGCCGGCGCGCCCGGAGAGTTTCCGACGCTCGGCGTTGCGCCGGTCCGGCGCGGCGAGCGTCACATCGCCTTCGATCTTTCCCGCATCCGCGTTTTCCGCAATCTGCACACATTTGTCTCGCTCCTGGCTGAGGAGATCATCGAACAATGCGCTTTCGGCGCCGCCGACATCATGGTGCGCCGCAAAGTGGATTCCCGCCTGACGCCGGAGCTGGCCGCCGCCGGCCTAGACTGGGTGACGATTTATGTGCGGCTCGACGCGGCGGAAGGGCTGCCCTTCAATTACCGGAGTTTCGGCGATCGACTGCAGATGATTTTTCTGGCGCTCCAAACCGAACGGTGGGGCGGCGCGCTCTTTCCCGGCTATTTCGGCCTGCAGCCGTCCGAGGCGCCGGCGCAGCCCGCTCTGCTGTTCCCGTTTCATCTTCACGACGCCGGGGATCCAAGCGGCCATTACTATCTGGTGGAGCACAGCCGGGCAGGCCGTTTTCTGCGCATCACGATTGAGGACGCGGCCCATTCGCGCCTGCAGCTCAAACACATTCCCCATCGCGTAGTCGATCAGCCGCTCCGGCGCTCTTTTTTCACCGACATCTTTTCAACGGCTGAAAAAATCCACCAGGGCATTCTGCACGACGCCCTCAACCATCGCGCCGAGCATGTTGAAACATCGGCGCATCTGCCGGACTTTTTCGCCTATCTGCGGCAAACCGGCCTGCCCCACCTGCAGCAGGTCCGCTTTACCTGGCCCACCGACGACCGGCAGATGATTTTTCTGGAAAAAAGCGACGCGACCGCCCTGACCGAATCGCTCGGCATGCTGGCCAGGGAGATTCAACTCCTTGAAGACCCGGCCGTTTTGCAGATACTGGCACAGGGACAGACCGTGGAGATGATTTCCGGATCGTTTCGCATTTATTTCGACGTTTCCCGCTGGGGCGCCTGCCTCAACGTAAGCTTCGACGAATTCCGCGAAAGGCAGGATCTGGCGGATTACCTGGCACCGATGAAAGCGCTTCGGGCGGCTTCGGAGCTCCATCCCCGGGCGCTCGAGGGCGTAAGGCTTTTCGTCATTCATCATGCAACCGCGGAAGCGCTCGGTCTGCTGAAGGCCTTTGCCGACGCGCAATGCGATTCGCTGACCGCTTTTTTCGTCCAGTACGCCGGCATTGTGCCAAACGATTATCTGGAAACCCTCATGAGCCTGCCGCCTCAGACATTTCGCTTTTACGGCCTTCAGAAAATGGAATCGCGCCTCAGACTGGCCGGCAGCTACATGCTTTCACGGCAGTTTACGCCGTTTTCCGGGCTGGAAACGATGGAACAGGCGCTGATCGACGAACAGCCGGATTTCCTGGACGCCATGCGCCTGGCGGCGGGACACCTTTTTTTAAAAGAGGCCGATGCGGCCCGCCGGGCAAACCGGCAGATGCTGCTGGTGGAGGACGGCGGCTACCTCGCGCCGCTTATCAACCGCTTTTGTTTGGAGGGGAAAACGATTGGAGAGGTTTTTGAACACTTCCACCTGCCCCGCCCGGCGGAGGCTCACCATATGCCGCTTGCGGACTGGCTGGCCCCGGTGTTTCCGGGCAGCGTCGAACATACGAAAAACGGTTACGATTATTTAAACGAGGTCGCGCAAGCGTTCGGAAAACTGCAATTTCCGGCGCTCAGCATCGCTGTTTCGGATTTAAAAAGAGGTCCTGAAGCCAGGGCCTGCGCCGTCTCGATCCTCAACGCCGCGGAAAACATTCTCCACCGCCTGGGTCTCCTCCTTTCACGCCGCACGATCGTGATCCTCGGCTCGGCCGGTGCCATCGGCGGCTTTCTCAAGGAGGAACTCGGCCGCCGCCTGACCGAAGGCTGTCTCTTCGGCGTGGACGTCGCCGCGGAGAACATCGCCGGAGACGGCATCCAGGAAGCTAAAACCCTCGATGACCTGGGAAGCGGCGTACTGAGAAACGCCGACATGTTCATCGGCGTGACCGGCCGATCGCTTCTGCAGCGCGGCCATCTGGAGGAAATTCTCCTACACGGCAGGCAACCGGCCGTATTTTTTATCAGCGGTTCGACCAAAACGGTGGAGTTTGCCGACGCGCAGTCTTATCTGCAATCCCTTCGCGATACTCCGGACGCGCACGTGGGCGGCCGGGCTGTAAGCGTCGATTTCAAACCCTTGCGGGATTTGCAGACCGGCATTCTGCAGGGTTACGAAATCCGGCTTGCCTTTACTGATCAGCCGTCCGGCGGCAAGATCATTTACCTCCTGGGGGAAGGAATGCCGCTGAACTTTCTTTACTACGGCATTCCCCGCGAAATTGTGGACGAAGTCATGGCTCAGCTCTTTTGCGTGTCCTGCGGCCTGATCCGGCGCCGGCGCGCCGCGTCCCCGCTGCCGCCCGCGCTCCTGGCGGTGGACCGCGAGATCGACGCAAACGCCGATTTGCTGCCCGGCAAAAAAACAATAGGAAAGATTTCCGAAAGCGGTAAGAATATTTTTTAAGATTCATCTGGGCCTTGCATTCTGCCTGTTATCCGCAGGCCGCCAACCTTAAAGAAAATGCCTGACTTCAAACCTTTATTAATAATTTTTTTTAATCTATGATTGTGTTATGAATTCTGAAAATATTGTCACAGAAGAAATAGGATGTTT
>CAZVGQ010000087.1:0-5594 GCA_964626775.1 uncultured Smithella sp.
TTTTCCATGAGCAGGTCGATCATTTCCTGTTTGATTTGCTCGTCGCTCTTTTGTTCCTCTGGCATTTTACAACTCCTTCATCATCTTCTTCTCTATCCGGAAACGGGGCTTGAAATTTTCTCCGGCGTCGGCGCTTACAGTATCTTTTTCCCTGCGTCAGGGCCGCTTTTGATAAGATAAACGTCGGTTATCTTTCCCACGATGGCGGACTTGGGACGGAGCGTCTCTTTAATGCCGCGGACCCATTCGACATTCTGCCGGAAGATTTCTCCTTCCGTGTGGATCGTGATGTCGGCCTTGACCTGAAAGCCGCCTTTCTCTCCCCACCAGACAAGGGCGATTCGGGGATTCTCCTGAAGGTTCTTCAGGGTTTTGTTGAAAAACTGATCGGAGATCAGGAGCGTTTCATCATCCAGGAACTTGAACGCGCCGATGGGGACGACATTGGGCGCTCCGTCCTGTGACGATGTTGCGAGAAAAGCGATTTTTGTTCCTTTCAGGCTTTCCTTGATTTCCTCTGTTACTTTTACCATGGCAATATCCTCCGGCATTGTTTTACGGTACTTCGTCGATCAACGGAAACACTTGTTTTCATAGCACTGATTTGAACAAAAGCAAGTCATGATTCGCCGTAATGAGAGTGGTTGGATCATCGAAGAAAGACATTCGCTAAATCATTCAGACGCGTGGACAACAGCCATCCGTTTGCATTTGCGGCAGCGAACTGGTAAAATGCCGTAAAACAATTTGGTATGTTTGCTTAAATCCGGGAGAGGACGATGCAAAAGAAAGCCGAAAAAAAACCATTTGGCGGCGAAAGGCTGGCCGAAGTCTGCCCGGATGATTCCTTCGCGGATTTCCCCGACAAGCCGCTGGGCGGCGGCTGAAGCGCCTCGATCGGCGGGGAAACGGTCCGTTTCCCGGGAAGCATCTTCGAAAAAGTCAAAAGCGCCGTCCAAAAGCTTGCCGGCCGTTGAACCGGCAAATTCCCGATAGATATCAAAAGGCGTCATCGCGGACTTGAACCAGTCGTGTGGGCCGGCCTGTGCGGGCAATGGTATTTCATGTCTCTTTCGAACTGCCCCGCTGTTCAATTCCCAAGTGTTATTTTACTTCACCATGCGATCGATTTCCGTCATCAGCGTTTGCGTCTGATCCGGCAGCAGGCCAAAGCCCATGTCTTTCCGGTAGAGAACATTCAAATTTTGATCGACGATCAAATAGACGCGTTTGGACAGGGGCAATATCCAGTGATCCGCGTCGTACATTTTGGCGATCTTACCCTTTTCGTCCACCAGCAGCGTCATCCGGGAAAGGCCGTGCTTGGCGATAAACTTGCGGTGTGAGTCGGCCGAATCCCGCGACAGGCCTAATATTTTCACTTTTCCGGCTTCGTATTTTTCGATGTTTTGTTGAAACTCAACAAATTGGCGAATTCAAGCCCCGGTGTCGTCTTTAGGATAAAAGGCCAGCACGACGGCGCGGTATTCTTTCACCGTATCGCTGAGCTTCCACATTTTTCCGTCCTGATCCGGCAGCGCAAAGTCGGGCGCGGTCTGCGCGGGTGAGGCGGAAGGCGCCTGGACATCCGCATCGGCGCCGGCTGCCAGCGCAAGGATGAAAAGCAAAACCATCATCAAAGAGATTCGTCGCATTTTTCCTCCCCGGAGAGATTTTTGCGGCGGGCGGCTCAAGACCGGGGCCGCCCGCCGCCGGTTGGGTAAAGAGAATCAATCATCAAACGCCATTTTGGTTTTCCAGACTTCCCAGACCTTGCCTACCAGGTCAGGGCCGGGTTTGAGCGTGGGTTTGCCGGGTTTCCATCCGGACGGCGTGGCCTCCGCGCCCTTGGTTTTGCGGACATGCTGGAACGCCTGAATCTGGCGGATGCTTTCCATTACGTTGCGTCCGACCGGCGGGGTGAGGACTTCAAAACCCTGAATGATGCCGTCGGGATCAATAATGAACCGGCCGCGGGCCTCCACACCCGCGTCTTCCAGATAGACGCCGAAGATGCTGCCCACTTTTCCGCCTCCGTCGGAGAGCATCGGGAAAGGCACGCCGCCTTTGACCATTTTGGAGAGTTCATGGTCGTTCCACATCTTGTGGACGAAGACGCTGTCCACGCTCATGGAGAGCACTTCCACGCCCAGTTTTTTAAATTCGGGATATTTCTCCGCGACCGCGGAGATTTCGGTTGCTCAGACAAAGGTGAAATCGCCGGGGTAAAAACACAGGATCACCCATTTCCCGAGAAACTCGGAGAGTTGAACGTTGACGAACTTGCCTTTGTGGTACGCGGGCGCTGTAAAATCCGGCGCCTTCTTGCCGACGGTTACCATGCTTTTCACCTCCTTGATGATGGATGGTTCGGGGGGGGCTTTTTTTGCTGCCGGTTTTTCTCCGACCGGTCCGCCGGTGGGTCTGGCGCAGCCGGCCTTGATTTCCTCAGCCATACAATATTACCTCCTTTCTTGTTTTTCGTTATTTTTCTCTCGGATACGGCCAGGCCATGATGCCGCCTTCCATGACTTTAACGTTTTTCCAGCCGGCGCCCTCCAATGCCAGCTCCGCTTCGTAGCCGCGCAGGGATATTTTGCAGTAGCAGATGATTTCCCGGTTTTTGTCTTCGGGCAGTTCCTTGAGGCGTTTGCGGATGGCCCCCAGCGGAATCAGCGTCTCGCCGATGCCCAGACGCATTTCTTCAAACTCCTCCGGACCCCGCGTGTCGATCATCAATGGTTTTTCGCCGGCCCTGAGCTTTTCATAAACTTCTCTACAGCTGATGCCCTTGAGGCGTCCTTTCATCTTGTTCTGCATCAGGTGAGCCGTGGCGATGCAGTGATCGATGGCCAGTGAGAAGGGTGGAGCGTAGGGCAAATCCGCGTTGATGAGATCTTCGACCGTCAGCTTTCCCTGGATGGCCATCGCCCACTGCGCGATCTGCTTGGCGACATTGCCGGGACCGATACACTGGGCGCCCAATATCCGGCCGGTATTTTTGTCGGCGATTAATTTTGTAACCAGGAGCTTTCCCTCCATGAAGCCCGGCTTGTCGGGGCTGGCGTTGATGACGGCGACGATGTCGGTCATTCCCAGGCGCTTGGCCGCCGTTTCCGAAAGCCCCGTGGAGCCTGCCGCGTAGTCGAACACCTTGCAGATGCCGGTTTGGATGGTGCCCGGAAACGTCACGCAGTTGACGGAAGCGGCGTTTTCTCCCGCCACACGCCCCTGAAGGTTGGCCAGATCGCCGTAAGGCGCCAGGACTTTCTTGCCGGTGATGCGGCTTACCGTTTCCACGCAGTCACCCACGGCATAGACGTCCGGATCGGAAGTCTGCATATACTCGTTGACGTCAACCCCGCCCAGTTCACCGATTCTCAGTCCGGCTTCTTTGGCCAGTTTGACATTGGGGCGCACGCCGATGGCCACGACCGCCAGCTCGCACGGCAGCTCCGTTCCGTTTTGCAGTTTGACGCCCGTAAGCTTTCCGTCTTCGCCCAGAAAAGCGGCGATGCCGTTGTCCGTGATGACGTTGGCGCCCTTGCTTTTCACATGGTTTTCCACCAGCTTGGCCAGTTCCCAGTCCAGGAAGGTCAGAAGCTGCGGCAGAAGCTCGATGACGTTGATTTCAATGCCCGCCAGCTGCAGTGCTTCACAGGTCTCGATGCCGATCAGCCCTCCGCCGATGACAACCGCTTTTTTGATTTTGCCTTCGTCGCGAATCTTGCGCAGAAAATCCGCGTCTTTCATCGATTGCAGCGTGGTGATGCCCTGAAGATCCACTCCCGGAACCGGGGGCATCCGCGGAACCGAGCCGGTCGCGATGATGAGTTTGTCGTAGGACAGCGTTCCTGTCTCACCGTTTACCAGATTTTTACATGAGACGATTTTGTTTTTCCGGTCGATTGCCGTGACTTCGGTATTGACCCGCGCCTCGATGTCCTTGGCGTTGAGATAAAACATGGGGTTTCGCACCACGCCCGCCGGCGTGCACAAAAGCTGGTTGCGGTCGTTGAAAAAGCCGCCGACGTAATACGGGTATCCGCAGGACGCCATTGAAAGATCCGCGTCTTTTTGCAGAATGATAACTTCGGCGTCGTTGTCGATCCGGCGGGCTTTGGCCGCCGCTTTGGGGCCGGCGGCCGATCCGCCGATTACGATGATTCTCTTTCGGTTTGCCATGAAGTACTCCTGTTGTTGGAAATCAGTGAAACTTTTTCAAATGGTTGTGTTGAATGATTCAAAAATCTTGAAAAATAGTTAACGGAGGGCAGAAGCCATTGCATTGATCTACGTCAACGAGCGGGATATTTATAAAAACCATTCCGGCTCCCGGCGTGGAGAAGTAAAGGCAACCTCTAATTCCTTTTTGTGCCACAGGAAAATTTCGTCGTCAAAATACTTTGCCTCCACCGGGCAGTTTTTTATGCAGGCGCAGCATTTGATGCAAATCCCTGTGAGGATGGATTCATCATCCGAATCAATGGACCCCACGGGACAAAGACTGACGCAGAGGCCGCAATGAATGCAGTCGTCGCTGGTTTTGGGAACCACCTTGAGGATGGATGCGGGATTGCCGTCCTTATCTCTGGGCCGGTAATAGGGTTGGTAAGGTTTGTTCCCCGGAACGGATAAGGTCCCCGGAGCATTTGGGGAAGCCGAAAGCTTTTGATAAATCTGCCCGGCAAATTCCGTGACGCGAGACAGGTCCTGCTGATCAGGACGGTTTTGCCCCAGGATTCTGGAAAAGGAGTGTTCTCCGATGAACGCGCCCGCGGCAATCACTTTGAAGCCCCTTGATTCCAGAATGTCCCGCCACTCGATCAGCGCATCGTCATAATGGCGGTTGCCGTAAACCACCACGGCGACGGCCAGAGCGCCGTTCCCTTCCATGGTATGGAGATATTTTAACAATACATTGGGAACCCTGCCCGCATAAACGGGCAGGCCGGCCACGACAACATCATGTTCAGCGAAAGACGCAGGCGCTTTTCTGGCCTCCGGCAATGTAAAATCAACATTTACGACGGACTTGTTCCCGGAACCGGCCGCAAGCTTTTCGGCAATCCCCGTCGTAATTTTCTTTGTCGTTTCCGTGGCGCTGAAATAAAAAGTTTTAACGGAATAATTTATCATAACCTTACCATTGTTTGGCTGTTCATGTTTTTATTTGGCCGGCCTCATGTTTTCCGGCATTTGGACGGCAACGACCTCGCCTTTCGCGCAGACCTTTCCTTCGGCCAGCAGGCGCGCCTCAACCACAACGCGCTTTCCCTTGACGAGTTTGACTTTGCCGCGGACTTCAAGAGGAACGCCGATTGGCGTGGGCAGCAGGAAATCCACGTGCAGGGAAGCGGTCACAAAACGAACCGGTGGATCGGAGCCCATTTCCCTGTTTTCCTCGCGGTATTTTGCCGCCGACGCAGTGCCGGTGGAGTGGCAGTCGATGAGCGAGGCAATGAGTCCGCCGTAAACAAATCCGGGAATGGCGGTATGGTAGTCTCTGGGCGTATAAACACAGACGGACTCCTCTCCATCCCAGAAACTTTTGATTTGCAGTCCCTTTTCATTGTGGCTGCCGCACCCGTAGC
>CAZVGQ010000088.1:0-5535 GCA_964626775.1 uncultured Smithella sp.
CAGGTGGACAGCCATGACGGCCTGCTGATTGATTACCTGCAGAAATCCGGCGCCAGCACGATTCTGCGGGGCATGCGCGCCCTTTCCGATTTTGAATATGAATTCCAGATGGCGCTGATGAACCGCCGCCAGACAAAAAACATCGAGACCGTTTTTCTCATGAGCGGATTCAGGTGGTTTTTCACCAGCTCCAATATCATCAAGGAAGTGGCGAGCCTCGGAGGGACGGTACGGGGGCTGGTTCCGGACAATGTTTATCAAAGACTGCTTGAAAAATACCCTAATAAAAAATAACAGGAGGTAATTTGTGAAACTGGCGTCAAGAGTAGCAAAAGTGAAACCGTCGGAGACCCTGGCCATTACGGCCAAAGCCAATGCCCTGCGTGCTCAGGGAAGAGATGTCATCGGTTTCGGCGCAGGCGAACCGGATTTTGACACCCCCGATCATATCAAACAGGCGGCCATTCGGGCCATCGAAGCAGGCTTTACAAAATACACGCCGGTGGGCGGAACGGATGAGCTTAAAGACGCGATCATTGCCAAACTGAAGACCGATAACCGTCTGGAATACAAGCGGTCGCAGGTGGTCGTTTCCTGCGGCGCCAAGCACACGCTGTACAATCTGGCGCAGGCGCTCTTTGAAGAAGGGGATGAAGTCATCATTCCGGCGCCCTACTGGGTTTCCTATCCGGATATCGTCGTGCTGGCCGGAGGAACGCCGGTCATTCTCAACACGCTGGAGAAAGACGGCTTCAAGATGAAGCCCGAACAGCTGAAAGCGTCGATCACCGGCCGCACCCGGGCCGTCATTTTTAACGGTCCGTCCAATCCGACGGGCGCGGCCTATTCGCCGGACGAGCTGAAGGCGCTGGCCGCCGTTCTGGCGGATACGGATATTTTTGCCATTTCGGACGACATTTACGAAAAGATCCTTTATGCCGATTTTCCTTTTGCCAATATCGCCATGGCGGATCCCCGCTTAAAGGACAGAACCATTGTGGTCAACGGCGTTTCCAAGGCGTACGCCATGACCGGCTGGCGGATCGGCTATGCCGCGGGTCCGGAAGAAATCATCGGCGCGATCAGCAAGATCCAGAGCCAGAACACGTCCAACCCGACCTCCATATCGCAAAAGGCGTCGGTCGCGGCGCTGAACGGAGACCAGCAGGTCGTCTCCATGATGGTCGCGGAATTTCGAAAGAGGAAGGACTACATTGTCGGCGCCCTCAACGACATTCCGGGAATTCACTGTCCGATGCCCGGCGGCGCTTTCTATGTGTTCCCCAATGTGTCGGCTCTCTACGGCCGTTCATACGAGGGGAAGAAAATCACGGATTCGACGGAGTTTATCGAATATCTGCTCGATGGCGCCAACGTGGCCACTGTGCCGGGGGCGGCATTCGGCAGCGACGATCATATCCGCCTGTCTTACGCGACCTCACTTACGAACATTGAAGAAGGCGTCCGGAGAATCAAGGACGCCGTCGCGAAGCTGGATTAAACAATCTTCTGAAGGAAGGGAATCATGGGAGGGATTTTCGGCGTAGTCACCGAAGACAGTTGCGTTCAAACGCTGTTTTACGGAACGGATTACCATTCTCATCTGGGAACCGAGCACGGCGGCATGGCCGTTTACGGGTCCAGGGGGTTTTACAACACGATTCACGAAATATCGCAGGCGCAGTTCAAGTCGCGGTTTGTGGATGACTACCGGAAGATGGAAGGGCACTCCGGTATCGGCGCCATCGACGATGAATCTCCCCAGCCGCTTATTTTCCGGTCCAAATTCGGCGTTTACGCGGTGGTTGCCACGGGGCTCATCACCAATAAAAACGAACTGGTCGGCGAACTGCTCAACGAAGGCGCGTCCTTTACGGAAGTGGCGGGCGGAGGCGTCAACAATGCGGAAATCGTCGCTTCCCTGATCAACCGGGGCGACAACATTGTCGAAGGCATCGCGTCCATGCGCGGGATCATTGAAGGGTCCATCTGTGTCCTCGTCCTGACGGCGGAAGGCATTTACGCCGCCCGGGACAAATTCGGGCGCTTTCCGCTCGCGCTGGGCCGGAGCACGGACCCCGGCCGGAAATCCTATGTGGTCGCCACCGAGGCCAGCTCTTTTGAAAACCTGGGGTATGAACTGGAGCGGTTTCTTGGGCCAGGGGAAATCGCGCTCTTGACTCCCGGCGGCATCCGTCAGCTCAAACCGGAGGGGAGCCGCAAGAAAATATGCTCCTTTCTGTGGATTTATACCGGCTCTCCTTCATCCATCTACGACGGCGTCGGCGTGGAAAGCACGAGGGAGAGGTGCGGCCGCTATCTGGCGAGGCGCGACCATGTGAAAGTGGATTTCGTCGCCGGCGTTCCGGATTCCGGCGTCGGGCATGCCGTGGGCTATGCCATGGAATCCGGCATTCCCTACCGGCGCCCCCTGGTGAAATACACGCCGGGCTACGGAAGAAGCTACACGCCCCCGACTCAGGAGATTCGCGATCTGGTGGCCACCATGAAACTGGTGGCCGTGCGCGATGTTATTCATGACAGCCGAATGGTGATCTGCGACGATTCCATCGTTCGCGGCACGCAGCTGAAGAATTTGACCGTCAAAAAATTATGGGACAACGGAGCGAAGGAAATTCACATTCGCCCGGCCTGTCCGCCGCTGATGTATCCCTGTATTTACGCCTCCTCCACCCGGACCACTTCAGAACTGGCCAGCCGGAAAGCGATCCGCGCACTGGAGGGGAAGGACCTCAAGGATATTTCGGAGTATCTCGACACGACGTCGGCAAAGCACGCGAAAATGATCGACTGGATTCGGCGGGATTTAAACGTGACGTCGCTCCAATATATGACGATCGAAGACATGATCGCGGCCATCGGCCTTCCGGCGGATCAGCTTTGCCTGCACTGCTGGCTGGGAAAATAACAGGGAAGACGAAGGCGGCATAACGTGGAACTGCCCCGCAGTTCCGCGTGGCCGCCTTTTTTCGTCATACGAATCCGCAGGGACTCTCTCTTTGCAAATTAGCCATTGCCCGCAGGGCATACCCGTGTTATAAAATTTCCAAAGGCCGGAGATGAAAGCACCGAGCGTATGGAAGAAGCCTCAATACGAAGAAGAAAAAGCAGAATCATCCGGATCGGATCCGTCCGGATCGGCGGAGATGAGCCGATTGCCGTCCAGTCCATGACCAATACGGACACCCGGAACGTCGCCGCGACGGTGCAGCAGATCAACGCCCTGGAGCGGGCGGGCTGTGAGATTGCCCGGGTGGCAATTCCCGACGCCGAAGCTGTCCGGGCGCTGCCGGATATCAAAAAAGGGATAGCCATTCCGCTCATTGCCGATATACACTTCCATGCTCCACTGGCCATCGCCGCCATTAAAAACGGCGCGGACGGCATCCGGATCAATCCTGGCAATATGGTGAAAGACAGGATTGCCGAAATTGTCCGGACGGCCAAAGAACATCAAACCGCCATCCGGATCGGCGTCAACGCCGGTTCGCTGCAGAAGGATCTGCTGGTCGAATACGGCGTTTCGGCCCGGGCGCTGTATGAAAGCGCCCTGCGCAGCGTCGCCCTGTTTGAAGATCTGAGCTTTGAGCAAATCAAGCTCTCGCTCAAGTCCTCCGATGTGCCGATGATGGTCGAGGCGTACCGCATGATCGCCGCCGCCACGGATTATCCCCTGCACCTGGGCGTGACGGAAGCGGGAACACTGGTGGACGCAGCGGTCAAATCGGCCCTCGGCATCGGCATGCTGCTTGCGGACGGCATCGGTGACACGCTTCGGGTGTCCGTTACGGGCGATCCTGTTCAGGAACTGCCCATTGCCTACAGCATTCTGCGGGCGTTGAAGATCCGGAAAGTCGGAGCGGAAATTATTTCCTGCCCCACCTGCGGCCGTTGCGAAATCGATCTCGCGGCGCTGGTGTCGAAGGCGGAAAAGGCGCTGGCCGGCCGGAAAAAATACATCAAGGTGGCGCTGATGGGTTGCGTGGTCAACGGTCCCGGTGAAGCGGCGGAAGCGGACATCGGCATTGCCGGCGGCCGCGGCTTCGGCATGATCTTCAAAAAAGGCGTCGCCTGCAAAAAAGTGAAAGAAAAAGATTTTGTCCCGGTGCTGATCGAGGAGATTCGATCCCTGGACAAGGAATCCTAAGGAGGAGGAATGCGTTATTCGGAAATGCACCTGCCCACCGGACGGGAAGTGCCGTCCGACGCGGAGGTGGTCAGCAATCAACTGATGATCCGGGCGGGAATGATCCGCAAACTCACCAGCGGAATCTATTCCTATCTGCCGCTCGGTTACCGGGTCATTCGAAAAGTGGAACAGATTGTCCGCGAGGAAATGAATAAAGCCGGCGCACAGGAAGTGCATCTGCCGATGGTGCAGCCGTCGGAGCTTTGGCAGGAATCGGGCCGGTGGACGTATTACGGGAAGGAACTGCTTCGGTTTCGCGACCGCAATGACCGCGACTACTGCCTGGGGCCCACCCATGAGGAGGTCATTACGGATCTGGTGCGGCATGACATCAAAACCTACCGCCAGCTCCCGCGCAATCTGTACCAGATTCAGACCAAGTTCCGCGACGAAGTCCGTCCGCGCTTTGGCGTGATGCGCTGCCGTGAATTCGGCATGAAGGACGCTTACAGCTTTGACGCGGACGAGGCGGGCGCGGAGAAAAGCTACGAGAAAATGTTTGCCGCCTACAACAACATTTTCCGCCGGTGCGGTCTCAGGTTTCGTCCGGTGGAAGCGGATTCCGGAAGCATCGGCGGCAGTTTTTCGCACGAGTTCATGGTGCTGGCAGAATCGGGCGAGGACGCCATCGCTTTCTGCGATCAATGCAACTATGCGGCCAATCTGGAAAAGGCGGAGATCGCCAGGCCCCGAAAGACCGCACCCGACGCGCAGAACCGGCCGGCGCTGGAAAGCGTGGAGACGCCGAATGTGCGCACCATTGATGAAGTCAGCGCTTTTCTGAATGTTTCTCCGCGGCAGATCGTGAAAACGCTCATCTTCAACGCGGACGGCAATCTCTGCGCGGTTCTTGTTCGCGGCGATCATGAGGTCAACGAAATCAAGGTAAAAAATATTCTGGGCGCGGCCGAACTGGAATTGGCCGACGACGACATGATCTTCAAGGCCACCGGCGCGCCGCGGGGCTTCGCGGGACCCGTCGGCGTCAACGTCCGAATGATCGCCGACTATTCGCTCCTAGATCTGGTCGATATGGTGACGGGAGCAAACCGGGAAAATGTTCATCTGAAAAACGTGAACCTCGGCAGGGACTTTACCGTAGAGTCTTTCGCGGATCTGCGCGTGGTTCAGCCGGGTGACGCCTGCCCGCGCTGCGCAGGCGAAATCAAATTCGCCCGCGGCATAGAAGTCGGACACGTTTTCAAACTGGGCACGAAATACTCGAAGGCCATGAAAGCCGTTTACCTCGATCGCGACGGCAGGGAAAAAACCATGATCATGGGCTGCTACGGCATCGGTATCGGCCGAACGGTGGCCGCCTGCAT
>CAZVGQ010000089.1:0-5531 GCA_964626775.1 uncultured Smithella sp.
AGAGCGCGCGCCGCCTGGTCCCGCACTTTGGCGTCTTCGGCAAACATGTTTCCCAAAAGACGGTTCATGATGGTTTCGAGGGTTGCCCGTTCCTTTTGAGCGGCCAGGATTTGCACCGTCCGGATCAGAGGCGTCATGATCGCTTCATCCAGGACCCCTTTTGCGCTGTCACCAAGAAGCCTCTCGATGTTTTCCTGAATCTGTGGCAGGTTTTCCGTCCCCATGGCTTTTTCCCGGCCGGGTGCGGTCGCGTCCTCCGGAATTTCGCCCTCGGTTGCGGAGGCGACTGGACGGAGTTTCCCGATCAGATGCCCCATCAGCGCACCGCTTGGGGGTTTTTCGCCTTGTTGAAGAAGAACTTCCGTGGCCACGTCGGATCCGATGCTGCCGACGAACCGATCGATTCCGTCACGGATCTTTTGCTGCGTACTCGGGGCCAGCTGATCAGTGACCTGATCTATCCTCTCCAGAATGCCGGTCAGCTTTTCCGCAAACTGAGCATCGGGCAGAACGCCCTTCTCGGCGGTCAGTTTGGAAAGGCTGTCTTCAAAGGACTTCAAGAGCCAATCCGGGTTGTCCGTCATCTCCAGAAGCTTCTGCCGGTCATTTTGCAATTCCGGATGGGATTCGCCGAGGTACTGCATGATCTGGTCGTCGGTGATCTCCAGGCCGGCGACAATTTTTTGATTTTTCCCTTTGGCGATGAATATTTTCTCGTCCAGACGGATATGGTTCAAATGATTTTTTTCGATGATTTCAGGCAGGCCGCCATCGTCCAGGATTTTTTCCGGATCTTTCGCGAGGTGAGCCAGCAGGGTGATTAATTCCCTCTTTTCCAGCCCCCTGTGCAGCGAAAGGCTTTTGATGTTGAACTTCAGGAGAATTTCCAGCGTGGAGGCAACATACGATTTTTCATGATCTTTTTGTGTCAGCGGCTCATCGCCGACGAGCAGGGTTCTTTCGGATTCCGACAGGATGAACGACGGATGAAGCTTGAAATAGTTCAGAAAAACCTGGTAAAGGTTTTCCATTCCGTTCATAACGAGGGCGCTGCTCAACGGATAGAAGCGGACGTTTTTGACCACTGTATTCATGGCAACAAGAACATCTAGGCTGATTTGCTTGATCGCTTCCGTCAAGGTTGTTTTCTCCTGCCGTTCATCATTCTGTGACCGCCGGATTAGATTCGGGTTGATCGTATGTTATGCAATCCTCAGAAAAAGCTACACTATAAAAAATGCGGCGAAGTGTCAAGCCTTCACACTTACTTATCCACTTCAAACATTTTTTTCTCCGCGCCGCAAACCGGGCAGGTCCAGGAGTCGGGAACGTCTTCAAAGCGGGTGCCGGCGGCGACACCGTTGTCCGGATCGCCCTCGGCGGGATCATAGACATAGCCGCAGATGCTGCACACGTAACGGGCGGCGGCCTGAGGTTTGGGTTTGGCGGCGGACGCATCCGCATCAAACGTCGGAGCGGATTTGGGGGATTTGCCGCCCTTGACGTTCTGATAATAGGCGTATGTCATCGGTGTGCCTTCTCCCACCATATCCGCCTCGACCACTTTGCCCAGGAAAATCGTGTGCGTTCCGCCGTCCAGTTCGCCTTCCACTTCGGCTTCGACAAATCCCAGGGAATAATCCAGAACGATCGGCACGCCGGTGGCGCCGATTCTGCTTTTTACATCTTTTAACTTATCGACGTCGCGTCCGCTTTTAAAGCCGAAGAGTCCGATGAAGGTCATCGGCGCGGCCTCCGATAGGATGGAAACGACGAATTTTCCGCTTTCCCGTATCAAGGCGTGCGTGTAGTTTTCCTTGTTGATGCAGATGGCCAGGGTGGCGGGCCTGGAGGTGACCTGGACAATCGAATTGGCGATCTGGCCGTTGAATTTACCGTCTTTGCCGGATGTGACAATATAGACGCCGTAGCTGATTTGGTGAAGGGCTGCTCTGTTCATGTTTTCTTTCCTCTTTTCCGGATAAATTGATAATTCAGCCTTATAGCCGAATTTGCCTTTTCATGCCATGAAATTTCCGGGGGTTAAAAATATATTGCAAAACTTTCCCGATTGCAGATATGATGCACAAGTTTTTTAATTAAGTTGCCTGGTTGAGACTGGTTTTGAGGATTCTCAGAAAAACGGCCCTTTATTTTGCCCGTAAAGAATATTGCAGATCGGCGATTTTGGAAAAAGCCGATTTGTCGGCCATCAGGGAAAAACCGACGCCGAGAATTTTGGCCGGACTCGGGCTGATCGCATTCAGTTATGTCATCGGGTTGCCGGCGGTTGTGGCCATGGGCGTCATCGCGGTCTGGATCAGGGAGCCGCTGGTGCTGGTCATCGGAGGACCGCTGATCTATGCCGTTTCCACCATTGTGTTCATTATCGGAATCGAGATAGCGGGGAAAAAATATTTCCGGGTGTTTTCCCGCTGGTTGACCAGGGTTGTGCTGGAAAAGATTCTGGGGAAGGACCTCCCGTCGCTTACCGGGACGGATTCGGACAACTGCCCGGGAGGTAAAAGCGCTTGAGGCGCAAAGCTCCGGCAGCGGGCGTACGGGCCGCGGCTTTCAGGGTCGGCGGGAACTTCATCCGATCCATTCGAGGCGGATTTGGGATGCCCGGCGGGCTGCCGGGAAAAGTTTTCATTAATCGATTGAGGTGACGCATGAGTACAGTAGAAGAAACTATCAAAGAACTGAAAGGCAAAATCATTGCAACGCTGGGATTGCTGGATGTGACCCCTGACGATATGAAGGACGATGATCCGCTGGTCGGCGGCGAGACAGGCATTGATTCCATCGATGTCCTGGAGCTGGTGATGATGATTGAAAAGGATTACGGCGTTAAAATTGACAGCAAAGAGCTGGGTGCCAAAGTATTTGCTTCGGTCCGCACGCTGGCAACCTTCATTCTGCAGGCCAGGGCCTCCAGGGCTTGATCCCTGCCGGGGCTGAAAACAGTCCTTATTTCCCGACGATCAAGAGCAGAATGTTTTCATGAAGAAAGTATTGCTGATTTCCGCCAACAGGATGAGAAAGCCCTATCCGGTTTATCCGCTGGGGCTTGACTACGTGGCGGGCGCCCTGCAGCCCCGGTATCAAACGAAAATTCTGGATATGAATCATTGTTCTTCTCTGGATATGCTGGGGGAGCAGGTTCGGGAGTATGCGCCGGACTATGTCGGCCTTTCGATCCGCAATATCGACAATACGGACTCGATGCACAGCCAGGGATTCCTTTCCGACTATATCGATATGGTCGGCCAAATCCGTCAGAATTCAAAAGCGCCGCTCATTCTGGGCGGGAGCGGCTACACGGTGTTTCCCCTCGAATTTTTCCAGGCGCTCGGCGCGGATTTCGGCATCGCCGGAGAGGGGGAGAGGCTCTCGTTGTTCCTCGATACGCTGGAACAAGAAGGTGATGTGACGTCCATTCCGGGGGTGATTACCCCCGAGACTTCGTCCGTCCGCTATCGCCCCTGGAAGGGAGAGCCGCGGCGGGTCTTTGATGCCGACGCCGGGTATGCGAAATTTTATATTTCGTATGGCGGCATGCTGAATTTGCAGACCAAAAGAGGCTGCCCGTTTCGATGCAGTTACTGCACCTATCCCCACATTGAAGGCGGCAAAATGCGGCTTCTGGACCCGCGGGAGGTCGGAGAGCAGGCCCTTCGGCTGCAGGAAGCCGGCGCCAAATATATTTTTGTGACCGATTCCGCATTCAACGCCAGTTACGAACACAGCCTGCAGGTGGCCCGGGCTTTCATCGATCGGCGCATTACCATCCCCTGGGGAGGATTTTTCGCCCCCACCGCTCCCCCGGACGGTTATTTTCGCCGACTGGCGGATGCCGGTCTCACGCATGTGGAATTCGGCACGGAGTCGATGTGCGACGAGATGTTGTCGAACCTGAGGAAGCCATTTGCCGCCGCCGATGTTTTTGCGGCCCACCGGCAGGCGCTGGCGGCCGGTTTGCACGTCGCCCACTATTTTTTGCTGGGTGGGCCCGGCGAAAACCCGAATACGCTGCAGGCGACCCTGGAGGGCGTCGACCGGTTGAACCGGGCGGTATTTTTCTTCTTCTGCGGCATACGCATTTACCCGCATACGGCTTTGTATGACACGGCGGTGCGCGAAGGGCAGATCCAGGCCTCGCAGAATCTGATCGAGCCGGTTTTTTACCGCTCCCCCTTTATTTCCGATGTTGAAATCGTTCGAAGGGTCGAAGCGCATGCCGCCGGCAGGATCAACTGGCTGATCGGAGCGGGGGAAGGTAAGGCGACACGCATCCTGCCCAGACTCTATGAGCGGGGGCATACGGGTCCGTTGTGGGAATATCTCGTCGCATAGCATCGATCCGACGTTTTCACGAGAGGGTTGGTTGACCTCGCGCCGCCTCGCGTGACCTCAGGTGATCAGGCGGTCAGGTGATTCAGGTAGCTTTGCTCGGGTTTTAAACGGCTTGCCCGGAGAGGCTTTTCATGGAAGACGGGAAAAAACGGCTAAGCCCCGCCCTGATTGCGGGGGGAACGGTTTTGATCGCCGCGTTTGCGGTTTTTTTTGTCCATCCCCTGCTTTCGGCCGCCTTGTTGTCTTTGTATGTGGGATTGTGTGTGGCATCCTGCTTTTTTCCTCAAACAAACTTTCTGGGGCCCGTGATCAGCCGGGGACGAACGGGAAAAAATGTCGTGGCCCTCACTTTTGATGACGGTCCTTTCGAAGCCACAACGGAAAAGATTCTTGCCCTGCTGGACCGTCACGATGCGAAAGCCACTTTCTTTGTATCCGGTGTCAACGCCGCGCGTCGTCCGACTCTGATTCGCGAGTTGATCCGGCGCGGCCACACGATCGGTAATCATTCCATGAGCCATGATCCCTTTCTGATGCTGAAGGGGAGCCGCACGCTTCAACGCGAAATTGTGGAAGCCGGGGAGGTTTTGCGAAAAATGGGAATCGAAGCCCTGGCCTTTCGCCCGCCGGTCGGCATTGTCAATCCGAAGCTTTTTCCCATTCTGAAGGCGGAGGGATTGTTCTGCGCGACCTTCAGCTGCCGGGCGCGGGACGCGGGAAATCGGCGCATTCGGAATCTTTCGGGCAGGATTCTTCACAAAATAAAGGGAGACGACATCGTCCTTTTGCATGACCGGCCGCGGCAGGGTTCCGATAATCCTGACGTCTTGTGGGAAGAAATGGAAAAAATTCTGGCGGGCATCAGGGCCAGAGGGCTCAAGGTTGTGCCGCTCGCCGAGCTGGCGGGCCGGGACATCATGAGGCTGAAATCGTTGTAACGGCTTGTCTTTTATTGAGATTCTTTTTGCATTCGCCTGCTGAAAAAATTTTTGATTGAAAAAATAATAAATGATATAGAACTCACCGCTCATTCAGGCGTGAACGAAACATCGAGGAAAGGAAAGGACTTTGACCGATCGATGGAAATTGCTCAAAGATGTCCAGTGGACTGCGCCGGACGGCATCGAAGCCAAAGCTGACGTGCCGGAAAATTCCGTTTGGTTTAAAGGTCATTT
>CAZVGQ010000090.1:0-5485 GCA_964626775.1 uncultured Smithella sp.
TCATCCCGTCCATCGCCCGCGCGGTAACGGACGAGACAGGCCGTCGCGTTCAGGTAAGGCCTGCGCCGCAGAGGATCGTTTCCCTCGCCCCCGGCATCACGGAAACGCTGTATGCGTTGGGCCTGGAGGGTAAAATCGTCGGGGTCACCACTTTTTGCGACTGGCCCCCCGCGGCGCGGTCCAAAAAGAAAATTGGCGGCTTTACGAATCCTTCCATAGAAAAAATTGTTTCGCTTCGACCGGATTTGATCCTGGCCACCGCCGACGGCAACCGGAAGGAAACCGTGAAGCAACTGGAAAAACTGGGGCTGCCCGTCTATGTCACCAACCCGACGAACACGTCCGGCGTTTTGAAAAGCATTGGGCATATCGGCTCCATCACCGGCCGGGAAAAGGAGGCAAGCCTGCTGGTTGAAAAACTTCAAAAGAAGCTGGACGGGGTAGCGGCCCGGACATCCGGCAAAAAGAAGCCGCGTGTTTTTTTCCAGCTCGGTATGGAGCCCATGATCACCGCCGGCCGGGGAACCCTGATCCATGAGGTCATTGAACGGGCCGGCGGGGTGAACGTCGCCGGAAACGACATCGCCAACTATCCGCGCTACAGCGCGGAGGGCATCATCAGCGCTTCGCCGGACATCATTGTATTCGCGCCGATGGTCAACGACAAAACGTTTGAGGCTGTTTACAAATTCTGGCGGGCATTTGAAGAGGTCCCGGCGGTAAAAAACCATAAAATCTATCCGATCGACGCCAATCTGATCAATCGCGCCTCCCCGCGTATTTTTGACGCGGTCGAGCTTTTGGCGTCCATGTTCCATCCGGAAATAAAACATCCATAAGGACAGATCATGCATTATCCGACCGTACCCCCGATTGACAAACAGGCCGCGAAGCAAGCGCAGGCCAGGCAAAACAGCCTGACCAAACCCCCCGGAAGCCTCGGCCGTCTGGAGGAGATTTCCATTCAACTGGCCGGTATGAAGGCGGATCCGATGCCGAAGGTTTCCCAAAAAGCAGTGATCGTCATGGCCGCGGACCACGGCGTGGCGCTCGAGGGCGTCAGCGCCTTTCCGGTCGAAGTCACCAGGCAAATGGTGCTGAATTTTCTTCACGGCGGCGCAGCCGTCAATGTGCTGGCGCGCCAGGCGGGCGCCGCGACGCATATTGTCGATATCGGCGTTGCTTCCGATTTTGATCCGTCCCTTCCCGGACTCTGGCGGCGGAAAGTGGCGCGCGGAACGCGCAATATGGCAAAGGGACCGGCCATGACCCGCGCCCAGGCCGAGCGGGCCCTTGCCTGCGGCATGGAGGTGCTGGCCGAAATTGCCGAAAAAGGACTCGATGTGGTTGCCACCGGCGACATGGGCATCGGCAACACGACCGCTTCCTCGGCCATTGTCGCCGTCATGACGGGATTGCCGGCGGCCCGGGTCACCGGACGAGGAACGGGCCTTGACGATGAAGGTCTCGCTCGCAAGATACAGGTGATCGAACAGGCTATCGCCGTCAACCAGCCCGACCCGAACGATGCGATGGACGTGCTTTGCAAAGTCGGCGGGCTGGAAATTGCGGCTCTGGCCGGTGTGATGATTGCCGCCGCCGCCCGCCGCATCCCCGTCGTGGTGGACGGCTTCATTTCAACGGCCGCCGCGATGATCGGGGTCGGGCTTGTGCCCGATGTCCGGCACTATTTGTTCGCCGCGCACCGGTCGGTGGAGATCGGGCATCAGGCCATGCACAAGCAACTCGGTCTTGCCCCCCTGCTGGACCTCAACCTGCGGCTTGGCGAAGGCACGGGCGCGGCGCTGGCGTTTCACCTGATGGAAGCGGCCTGCCGCATTCTGAGGGAGATGGCGACGTTTGAAGAGGCAGGCGTGAGCGGGAAAGGTTTATAGGCCGATCCCCTAAAGGGGGCGCGAGACTGAAGGTAAAAGGAATACTATGCGGAATTTGTGTACGGCTTTCGGCTTACTGACCACGCTGCCCGTGGGACTGCCAGGGGACTGGCAGCCGGGGGACAGCGGACGGGCCGCCTTCTGGTATCCGGTGGTCGGGCTTGCGGTGGGCGGCTTGGTCTGGCTGGTCTGGCTCGGACTGAATCTGTGGTTTCCGCCGCTTGTTTCCGCCGTGCTTACGCTTGCCGTCTGGGTCGGACTTACCGGCGGCCTGCACCTGGACGGACTGGCGGACTGCTGCGACGGACTGCCGGGGTCGGCTTCGCGGGAGCGCCGTCTGGAGATCATGAAAGACCCGCATCTGGGAGCGTTCGGCGTCATCGGGTTGTTCTTCGTTCTGACGCTCAAAGCGACGGCGCTCAGTCTGCTTGCGCCTTCGTCCGGATTGTCTATTGTTTTTGCGGCGACGCTTGGCCGCTGGCTTATACTGCCTGCCTCGCGGCTGCCGCAGGCGCGCCCCGGCGGGATGGGCGCTGATTTTGCCGCCGGGGTTCGGCCGGTCGCGGTTTGGATTACGGCGGCATTGCCGATCAGCCTTGCAGTTTTGCTGGGAATGCAGGGCGCGTTTGCCGTCCTGGCCGCGCTGATTTCGGGAGCGGCATTGCTGCGTCTGGCCTGGAAGCGCATCGGCGGGGTGACCGGAGACGTACTGGGCGCGCTGGTTGAAGTGGCCGAAACGGCGGTTTTATTGACCTTTACCTTATGAAACAAGGCGATTCCCCCTGATGATAGAGCGGGTGGGGCAAAATGGCGGCGGTGTTTTTAAGGAGCAACATGACATATCCTTTTCGACTGGGTGCAACCTCCTACGTGGTTCCCGCGGACATCCTGACGAATGTCCGCTATCTGGCCGGGAAAGTGCTGGATGTGGAACTGGTGCTCTTCGAGGTCGATGACGGCCCGAACAACCTGCCCGCAAATTCGGAGATTGCAGAGCTTGCCGCCATCGCCCGTGGTTGTGATTTGACCTACACGGTCCATCTGCCGCTGGATTTGCGCCTGGCCGATGACGGTTTCCCGCGCCATGTTTCCCTGGATAAGGCAAACCGCGTTATCGACTGCACGCTGGCGCTCGATCCCTGGGCGTATGTCCTGCATCTGGACGGAAAAACCGTTTTAAACCGTCCGGACCCGGAAAGTCTGCTTCGCTGGCGTGATCAGGCCGTCCGCGCGCTTGAGCTTGTCGGCAAATGGGCGGGCGGCCCGCAGCGTCTGGCTGTGGAGAATCTGGAAGGCTATCCGCCGGATTTTTACGATCCGGTGCTGGAGCGGATCGCCGTCAGCCGGACGGTCGATGTCGGCCACCTCTGGCTCGACGGCTGCGACCCGGTGGGCTATCTGCAAAAGGCGCTGCCGCGCACGCGCGTGGTGCACCTCCACGGCATCGGCGCCCGCGACCATCAGTCGCTCGCGCACGTCCCCCCCGCCAAGCTGCGCGCGGTGCTTTGCGAGCTTGTTCGCTCCGACTACCGCGGTGTGGTGACCGTGGAAGTGTTTGGTGAGGACGATTTTCTCACATCGCTTGACGCGATCGCCCGGGCGGCGGACATGCAAAACGAAAAATTTCCCCCCTCGCCCCGAAAGGAGAGCCCTCCATGATTCCGGACATCCCGACCAACGGCATGACGCTGATTCTGGGCGGTGCCCGCAGCGGCAAGAGCGCGCTTGCCGAAAAAATCGCGCGCGATTCGAAAACCTCCGTTCTCTTTGTCGCCACCGCCACGGCGGGCGACGAGGAAATGGACTCGCGCATTCGACGCCACCGAGCCTCGCGCCCTGCCGGCTGGCAGACGCTCGAAACGCCGCTGAACGTAGGCCGCAGCCTCAAAGCGACCGGGGCCGACGTGATCATCGTCGATTGCATCACGCTCCTGGTCAACAACATTCTCCTGGCCCTGCCCGAAAACACGTCCGAAGACACCGTCATGGAGAGCATTCACGCCGAAATGGATGACCTCATTGCGGCGCAGGCCCGCCTGGGCGGCCGGTGGCTCGTCGTGTCCAACGAAGTGGGCCTGGGCCTCGTGCCTCCCTATCCGCTGGGGCGCCTCTACCGCGACGCATTGGGCCGCGCGAACCAGATTCTAGCCGCGGAGGCCCGGCGGGTGATCTTTATGGTCGCCGGACTTCCACTCACGGTGAAGTAGCGACCGCCGCAGACTTTTTTAGGCGCGGTTTTCGCCGCCAAAACGATGATTCCACCGGAGCAATTGATTTATTTGCCTTTTGGGTGTAGGTGAAAAAACCGTTACAAATTCAATCAACCAATGAAGGAAACAGGCAAGATGAAACAGAAAGTTACGGTTGTAGGAGCCGGCAATGTCGGGGCGACGGCGGCGCAGAGGCTGGCGGAAAAAGAACTGGCCGACGTGGTGTTGATCGATATTGTGGAAGGCGTGCCGCAGGGCAAGTCCCTGGACCTGGCCCAGGCCGCGCCGATTGAAAAACATGACGCGCATCTTGCGGGCGCCAACGACTACGAGGCTTCCGCCGGCTCCGACATCGTGATCATCACGGCGGGCATTCCCCGCAAACCGGGCATGAGCCGGGACGATCTGCTGGCGACCAACCGGATCATCATGAAAAACGTCGTGAGACAGGTCGTTCGCCACTCCCCCAACGCCATTCTCGTTATTGTGAGCAATCCGCTTGACGCCATGTGCCACGTGGCGATGGAAGAAAGCGGCTTTCCCAAAAACCGTGTCATCGGCATGGCCGGCGTTCTGGATTCCGCGCGCTTCCGGGCCTTCATCGCCATGGAGCTGGATGTTTCCGTGGAGAACGTTCAGGCGATGGTCCTGGGCGGCCACGGGGACACGATGGTGCCGCTGCCGCGTTTTTCCACGGTGGCGGGGATTCCGGTTACGGAATGGATGACGCCCGAACGGATCGAAGCGCTGGTTACGCGAACACGCAGCGGTGGAGCGGAGATCGTCGGCCTTTTGAAAACCGGCAGCGCCTACTATGCGCCTGCCTCGGCGGCCGTCGAAATGGCGGAATCCATCCTCAAGGACAAAAAGAAAATTCTGCCCTGCGCCGCGTATCTGGAGGGGGAATACGGCCTTTCCGGTTTGTTTGTCGGCGTGCCGGTCAAGCTGGGCAAAAACGGCATCGAACAGATTATTTCGCTGCGACTCACGCCTGGGGAGCAAAAGGCCCTGGACAAATCCGCCGACGCCGTCCGGGAACTGGTGGAAGCGATGAAAAAGATGGGGTAGAAAAATGGCTTTTTTCACGGCGGATGACGGGGTTCGTCTTTATTACGAAACGAGCGGTGAAGGGAAACCGGTGGTGCTGATTCACGGGTTGACGGCCAGCTCTCTTTTTTTCCGGAAACAGATTCCCTTCCTTCGCAGACATTTTTCGGTGATTGCGCTGGATTTGCGCGGTCACGGGCAATCGGAATGCGGAAGCGATCATCTGACGATTGCGCGCCTGGCTGAAGATTTGAAACAACTTCTCGCGGAGCTTCGTGTTTCAAAAGCGTCGCTCGTCGGCTGGTCGATGGGCGCCCACGTCATTTTCGAATA
>CAZVGQ010000091.1:0-5430 GCA_964626775.1 uncultured Smithella sp.
TTTTTGACGCGGAACGTCTTACAGGACAAGGGAAGCGTATGGAGCCGATTCCAGGTCATGCTTTCCGAGATACAGAGCGCCGCTTCCACCGTCAATGCCGATAAAATCTCCGCTTTGGATGGTGCGGCCCTCCAGCGTCGCATAACCTTCCATTTCATAGACCTTCAGTTTGCTCAGCCCCACCACTCCGACTTTGCCCAGTTGCGGAATGGTGACGGCGGCGTGGGAGGTCGCTCCGCCCTTGGCGGTGAGCAGCCCCTCCACCTGTAAAAGGACGCCGACATCATCGGGAACCGTATCGGGACGGACCAAAATAAGCGGTGTTTCCGGCTCCGTTGCGCGAAACTGCCGAATGTCTTTTTCGGAATAAACCGCCCGGCCGCAAAGAGCGCCGCCGCTTACGCCGATTCCCGTCCCCAGCATGGACTCGCGCAAGGAGTCCGTCTCTTTAAAGTGCCGCAGGCTTTTTGCCTGGGTCTGATCCATGTCCCGCGTCTGCAGCAGAAACAACTGTTCTTTTTGCGGACCTTCAAAGGTAAATTCTATTTCCTGGTGGTTCAGGCCCTTTTCATAAATCAACGTTTCCGCGGTTCTGACCAGTTCGGCATAGATGGCCGGAAAGTCGGCTTCCAGGGAAATTCCCGTGTTGCGCTGTTCGGCAAGCCGCTGGCGCTCGGAGATGGGATAGGTTTCGACCAGCCCCGAAACGATATCATCCCCCTGAACGCCGAAGATGAAATCTCCGTAAAGAGCCACATCGGAGGAAGCGCTTTTCGGATCGCGGGTAAAGATCACCCCCGAACCGGACCGTTCATGGAGGTTGCCGAAAACCATCGCCTGCACGATGACGGCGGTTCCCCAGGCATCGGACAAATGCATCTGGTGTCGGTAGATGCGCGCCTGCTCGGCATACCAGGAATCAAAAACCTGCAAAACCGCATGGCGGAGCTGCCGAAGCGGATTATCCGACAGCGGAAGGCCGCTGTCCAGAATTCCCTGCCTGTACACCAGGGCAATCTGCTTCATCAGACCGGGCGGAAACTGAATTTTCCGCTGCACGCCATGCTTCTGCTTGAAACCGTCCATGATGGCATCGAAAAAATCCCGGCTCAGGCCCTGGAACATCCCCCAGGTCTGAAGAAAGCGGCGGTAGGAATCCCAGGCCGCCCACTGGAAATCTTTTCTGGCGCTGAGGGTTTCGGCAATCGAAGCGTTGATGCCGACGTTTAAAAAAGAACGCATCATGCCGGGCAGCGAAACCGTCGCCCCGCTTCGCACGGACAGGAGCAGCGGATGGTCGGGATCTCCGAAACGGCGGCCGGTTTTCCGCTCCAGCGCGGCAATTTCCCTGTTGACCCGCTGGGCCAGATCCCGAAAAATGTATTTGTACCCGTAGACCGCGTCAAAACCGCGGAACACTTCCGTGGTGATGATGAAACCAGGCGGCACCTGAAACCCTAAGGAAACGAGCTTCTTCAGGAAATAGCCTTTGTTGCCCAGCAGGATCTGGTTGTCCATTTTCGGGTTTTTGCTGTAGATGGGAGACACGGCCAGCTCCGGATTGTAGTCCATCAGGAGATTGACAATCCGCTTGTTGTCCTTGAACTTTTCCAGCTCCGCGTTGAGTGTCTTGATGACCGTGTGAACAAAATTATCCAGCACCTGTAGGCCAAAGGCGGACGAGATCATGCCCCGAAGAAAATTCTCCGATTGCTGGTAGATAAACTCCTCCGGACGGGCTTCGCCTGGCTTCCCGTCCGATTGATCCGCCCGCGCAAGCTGACGGATGATCACCGGCAAATTGACGCTGTGGGCGTCGATATAGTAATCGCGGATGACATCCTGAATCCCCCGGGAGATGAAACGGAAAATATCCAGGTACTGCTCCATGGAAAACTGCTTGATGGGCAGCGCGCTGGTGATGTACCGCACTTTGGCCACCAGTCCTTCGGTAGAAATCCCTTCCAGATCCAGCGCGGTGAGATAGGTCCACAGATAGGTATGAATCCGGATGATGGTGCGCTTGGTGATAAACCGCAGATTCAGGGATTGAATCAGCTCTTCAAAGAGCATGCCCGCGAGGCTCTCCAGGCGCAGGGAAAGCCCCAGCGCGTCGAATTTTTCCTCATGGTAGGTTCCGTACATGGATGGAATCCCCGCGGCAATGTGCCTTTTATAGTAGATGTTTTCAAACGAGCGGGTTTTCTTTCCGGAAAGTATCCGGGCCTTGAGCGAACCGAGGCATTTCAGGAGGACCGTCAGGCTCCGGTAATGGTTTTTATCGGCAAGCGATCGTTTCAGCGACGAAAGATCCTGCGCGGTAAAAACATTGGCGGACTCCAGATCATTAAGCAGATCATAATACCGGGGGTGATATTTTTTATAAATCAACTGGTAAATCCGGATCATGAGCGACGCACGCTCGCGGTCCGTCTCGGAAACATTCTGAATCCGGGAAATTTCTCCGGCAATTTTCTCCGGCTCCCATTCCAGGAATTTCCGGGGTTGATTTTCGATGCCGTCAAAAAGGCGGATCAACGCCTGATGCATGCCGTCAAAATACAGACCCTCGTTGGCGACCTGATCATAGATTTCATCGGGAACATGTTTGCGGATGGATCTTTTCTCCCCGGAAACCCAGAAGCGGAAAATATCCTCGATAAATTCGACCAGCAGACTGTTGCTCTCGACGTGGGACTGCTTGCGGAAATAATCGATCAGGCGGTCGTTGCGGCAGGACAGCTCATCCACGCGGGTGGTGAGGTCCCTGAGTTCGCCCTCGGCGCCGATTTCGCTGAAGTACACGGGAAACAACCGCAACAGCTGCTTGATCAGGTTGTAGGCCGGAGCAATGTCCGCGTTGAGCAAACGGGAAATGTCGCGCTGAATCAGGTCCGTATCCCGGATAAAAATCCCGCCGATTTTCAGGTGAATAATCAGCGCGGAAACGAGCCTTTTCGTCCAGCGCGGCTTCAGGGCGATGATTTCCAGCCAGGCGCGGATCGTCCGGATGTGTTCGGGATTGACCCGCACCTGCCATTCCGCCGTCGATCCCTGAATCTCCGGATATTCAAATCCGTAGGCGATCAGTTCATCCATGAACGCTTCCACCAGGGGGTGGTCGTTTTGCGCGAAAACTTCCCGGGCCGCCGTGAGGATACAGTCGATGCTCGCGCTGCGGAATTCACTCCGCGACGTGTTTTTTTTCAGGAACCCGAAAATCTTCCTGACAAAAATATCCAGATTCTCTTTCTTCTCTTCCTGAAAAACCAGCTTCAGCGACGCATTAATTTCCCGCATGGCGCTGACATGGAGGTCCTGCAGGCCCGGCGCCGTCATGATGCCGAAGAGAAAGTCCAGTTTCACGAGGTGACGGTTTGCATAGGCTTCGGATTTTTCCAGCGCCGAGGCCACCCGAAGGTAGGTGTCGAGGATCTGGAAATAATCCGGAAGGGCCAGAAAATCCCGAAGGCGCGCCCCGGCTTTTTCGCCGTCCCGGGGACGCAGCGCTTCGAGCTCCAGCATCAGTTTGCGGAACCGGTGATGACTGAGCGGCCGAATCAACTCCAGATAAGGGGTTTCGTTCGGCGGCGCCTCGGCCTTGCGCTCGGCCACCAGCCACAGCGCGGGATCAGGTTGACTCAACCAGAAGGCATAGGTCGAACGAAACATTTTGTGAAGCAGCGCGTCGAAGGCCGGCGTGGCCAGATCCACGTTCCTGTCCGCCGCCGTCCGGATGATTCTTTTCAGATAGGAAGAGCATTTTTTAAACAGCTCCGATTCGCCGTCCGACAGCGCCGCCAGGGATTCGATCATTTGGGGAAACAGCGACAGGTTCCTCTCCAGAAATTCTTCGCTGTGCAGGAGCACCGCGTCCGCGTAGTCAAACAGGTAGTGCAGCGCGCTGTCTTTCACATCTTCGCCGGCGGTGGATTTCAGAACGTCGAAATAAATGGTCAGCAGAATCCATAAACCGGCAAGCCCGTCCGCGTGGCGGCTGTAAATGTGAAAATTGCCGATGGAAATGGACTTGAGTTCCCGAAGGACAAAATCCCAGTTGACATAAGGATGATTGAGCTCCGTCAAAAGCTCGCGCGTTTTTTTTTGCAGGCCGTAGTGATCCTCGACCATCTGCAACAGCGGCGCGTACTGCGGAGGAATCCGGACCTCCGCCGCCGTGCGCTCCAGATTGACTTTCAGCGCCGATGAAACCCAGGAATCGTTTTTTTCCGTGGATGGGGATTTTGTTGTCATGGACAGATTTACCTCGCCTGAGGCCAATAAATCAGAATACCGGACGAATTTCAAGGAAGGAATATCCGATGGGAAGACGGCGTTTGCGCGCCGCTAGTGGTCCTTTTTGGGGGAAAATTTTTCCAGCAGAACGACCATCAGGTGAATCATGCCGGCAATGCCGAAGGCAATGACGATCGTCAGTCCATAGGTCAGTAACGCTTCGGGCCATCCACTCATAATGCTTCTCCTTCTATTTCGCCAGCAGGCTGCAGAAAATACCGGCAATAATCGCCGTGGTGATCACGCCGCTGACATTCGCGCCCAGCGCTTCCGGCAGAATAATGGCCCCCCGGTTGACTTTGGAAACCACCTTCTGCGCCACCTTGGACGTGGTCGGCACACAGCTCACGCCGGCGATGCCGATCGCCGGATTGAACTTTCCGCGCGTAACAAAATACAGCACGTAGCCGGCCAGAATCCCGCCGATTCCGGATATCAAAAGGGCCAGAATTCCCAGCAGCAGAAGGGGCAATACCTTCGGATCCATGATCGTGTTGGCGTCGCACAAAACGCCCAGCATCAGACCCAGAAACATGGTGGATCCGAACAGGATGGGACCCTGCAAAAGATCGATGAACTCTTTGATGCCGGATTCCCGAATGACCACGCCGAAAAACAGGGAGAAGATCAACGGGGCCGCCACCGGCAGCAGAAAGGACAGAAAGACGCAGGCCACCACGGCAAACAGCATTTTCTCGCCGGAGGTGATGTTGCGCTTCTTTTTGGGCGGCGCGGGCTTGATGCCCAAAAGCTTTTTGGGCACCAGAAGCCTGATCAGGTAGGGATAGCCGCCATAGGCAAATCCCAGGTACAGATAGGCGATGATGGCGATGGGAACAAAAAGCTCCGGCGCCAACCGAAGCGACGTAAACAGAACCATGGGCCCGTCGGCTCCGCCCACAATGGAGATGGCGGCCGCCTGCTGGGGGGTGTAGCCGAACATCTGCGCGATGGGAAAAACAATAATCGTTCCCAATTCCGCGCACACGGCGATGAACATGCTCTGATACGGACGGGCCATGACATAGCCCACGTCCAGAAGGGCGCCGATGCCCATAAACACCAGGCAGGCGATCAGGCCGTTGCTGAAGGTAAAGGTGTAGATGGGCTGAAGCCAGTCGATCTGTAAAATGG
>CAZVGQ010000092.1:0-5427 GCA_964626775.1 uncultured Smithella sp.
GTGAAAAGTCATGGGAAGATGCAGCCAAAAAGGCCGTGGAAACGGCAGCCAAGAGCCTGAAGGACATCCGAATTGCGGAAGTCAAAGAGATGGACCTGAGAACCGAAGAAGGCAAGGTCGTGGAATATCGGGTGAAGCTGAGAGTATCTTTCAAGTACACACCATAGGAAGCGCCCCTGCCGGGCAAACACCGGTCAACTATCTGTCATCCAACAGCGACTGGCGGCGGATATTTTTCCGCCGCCGGAATGGGGAGGTTTGTGCCGTAAACCATTCCTGTCCTTGTCTATTCAACAGATGCATCAGAATTGAAGTCCCCCCGGCGATAAACATGGCAATGCCTCTGCAGACAATCATCACAGCAATGGCCGCCAGCAGTAGGCTGATGATTTTGGATACGGAAATCCACCACCCGACAGGTTAATCATAGAATCTTCCGGCAATAGTGTAAAGGATTCTCCGGTCATTTCGACCGCACACAGCGCTTTGGGCATTTGCGGCAAAGAGGGTGAGGTTGCGATTTAAAGCTCTTCCGAAACTCATCGTATCGCCGATTTTTCCAGATAGCCGGCAGAGGCTCGCCAGCAATACAGCCGAACGTCAACTTGTTATATCCACATTCCTCTCCGTCGACCACATGAGTTAGCCCGGTTGCCGGGATGTTTATAAAAACACAGGGAAAAACACCGCCGGACGCCGAGATGAAAACCGCCCGGTGCGGATTTTCCGTGCAGTCTCCACCTTTCGCCTCCGGATCCACCAGATTGCAAAAAAGAGAAATGCCCTCCTTTTCCGCATCCCGGGCAAGTCTGTCGAAAAGCGACCTCAATTCCTGGTACTGGCCTTTGTCCTCTGGTGCCAAACATTCCTTTTGCAGATTTTCGTTACAGGCGAAATCCAGGGTGCTGATCACGATCTGCCGGACGCCAGTTCCGGCCAGCGCCGGTATCAGTTTATCGATGTCCGGCAAATGCGAACGCAGGAGCAGATACGCAACGCTGATGACCGGTGTGTGTCGTCGCCGTACCTTTTTTTCCGCGGCAAGTCCGGTTCCGGCTTAATTTTATAGTCCATTTCTACTTAGAAATTTTCTCATATTTACAAAAGCGAGTCAAATCATCCTCTTTCCCTCGAACCCGCGATACAGCGTAAGACGATGTGGCACGGCGCCTCAAATATTAGTTGACATATTCAACTATTCATGCCATTTTAGACTTGAAGATATTTCATCATCACAAAAGGAGAACGCGCCATGGAAGACCTCACCGGACAACTTGCTGAACTTCTGGAAGATATCACCTATGATTTCAGCGCACACAATCTGAGCACCAACTGTTGTGAAAACATCTCCCACGGTGAGTTTCGCGCTCTACGTGCCGTTTCCCGCCGTGACGGATGCACCATGCAAGACATCGCCAGAAACATTGCCGTGACCAAAAGCGGCGCAACGCGTATTGTCAGTCGATTAGAGGGAAAAAAACTTGTCCACCGCGTGCAGGAGCGCAGCGACGCTAGGATCTGCTGCGTCCGGTTATCGAAGGATGGGAAAGCCATGTTGTCCAGAATAACGGAGGCGCCAGCGAAGAAAATATCGTCTGTCCTGGACGCGATGTCCCCGGACATGCGGCAGATCCTTCTCATCGGTTTGCGCGCCTTCATCGAGACCGCCCGCGCCCGCGGCACGATCGACGGTCAACCGGAAGAAGCGGAATCGACGGTTTCAAAAACCGGAAACAAAAACATTGGTTGATGTATTCAACTATCATGAATCATGGATGCTGGAGGTTGTATCAATGTTTGGTTTAAATAATTTTATTACGGCCGGAAAATTCTTTCTGGTGATCGCAGGAGAACTCATTCTCATATTTATCGCCGTATCTTTTATCATCGGTTTGCTGATGGAATATTTGCCGCCGTCCCGCGTCCGGGACTTTCTGTCCAACAAGTTTACCTGGGTACAGTATTTTCTGGGAGCCGGTCTGGGTGCGCTTACTCCATTCTGCTCCTGTTCCACCGTTCCCATCACTGCAGGCCTGCTCAAAGGCGGCGTGCCGTTCGGCCCCACGATGGCGTTTCTTTTTTCCTCGCCGGTTCTGAATCCAATTATCATTGCGTTATTGCTTTCACTGTTGGGTCTCAAAGTGACGGTAGTTTATGTCATCTTCACCTTTTTCGGCTCTATGGCCATGGCGGCGCTACTTTCCAGACTGGGGATGGAAAGGCAGGTCAAACCGCTTTTGAATATTGAAGCATCCTGTTGCTCGACTGCTTCCACATCACATGTTGCCCCATTAAAAACCCAGCCTGCGGCAGCTTGCTGCTCGCCTGACAACATACAACCCTCGGCGTTAATCACCTTGCCGACCATCGAAGCGTCATCATACTGTTCTGCTGATTTAGCACTTAGCGTCGCCCCACCTTTGCCGTTCAAGCAAAAGCTTAAAAATGCAACTCTGTCCGCCATTGATACCTTTAAGGGCGTATTCTGGTATCTTCTTTTAGGTGCCGCCATCGGTGCTTTCATTTATGGCTTCTTCCCACAGGACATTGTCGTTAAAGTGGCCGGTCCAGGAAATCCTTGGTCTATTCCCATCGCTGCCTTGATTGGCGTTCCCATGTACATTCGGGCGGAAACCATTATACCCATAGCAGCCGCCCTTGTGGGAAAAGGCATGGGACTTGGCACCGTCATTGCGCTGGTGATCAGCGGAGCAGGAGCCAGCATTCCCGAATTGATCATTCTCGGTTCCATGTTCAAAAAGAAGCTGATTATTGCCTTTGCGTTGAACGTTTTTGTCATCGCTGTTGTGGCCGGCTATCTTGTGAATGTCTTCCTTTACTGAAAATGCGAATAGAACGCATTTTTACCGTACTATCGCAAAGCATTGCGTGTTGCCGGTACTTGCCGTGGGCCACGGTATCTCGCCAAAATGCAAAAAAGTCATTAATTGCAGTGGTTGCAATGCTCCATCTCACGGACCGATGACGGCAAGAGCTGGATGGTGGTGTGGTCGATACCATGCTCTTCATGGAGGATCCTCTGCAAGGCACGAATAATTTGTTCATTATCGGGCGCTCCATCATCGAACACCAGATGGGCGGAAAGCAGTTTCCGGCCCGTGCCGGCCTGCCAGATGTGCAGGTCATTGACTTCCGCTACACCGGAAACGGAAAGCAGATCACTCTTTACAGCGTTGAAATCGACGTCCGCCGGAACGGAATCCAGAAGCGCGTTGACGGTGTGTCGGATGATTTTGTAGATTTCGCGGGCAATGAAAATGCAGATGACCATTGAAATGAGTGGATCGATAAAATATAAGTCAAAGTACATAATCAGCAGGGCGCCGACAATCACCCCCAGAGAAAACAGGGCATCCTGAAGCGAATGGAGCCAGGCGCTTTTGATGTTGAAGTTCCGAGCCGATATTTTCTGCAAGAGCAGCGTGGCCGCGCTGTTTCCGAAAAAAGCCACCACGGCAACCCAAAGCATCGTCGTGCCGGATACCTGCGCGGGTGAAAAAAGTCTTTGAACGGACTCCCAGAAAACAAAAGCAATCACCACCGACAGAACAATGCTGTTGACGAATGCGGCGATAAATTCCATCTTGCGCCAGCCGTAGGTTTTGTGTTCCGTCGCCGGACGCCGGGACATCTTTTCCGCGCAATAGGTAAAGCTCATGGCGGCGATATCGCTCAAATTGTGAACGGCGTCCGAGATCAGCGCCATGCTCGAAATCATCAAACCGAAGACCAGTTCAAAAACAACGATGCCGCCGTTGATGAGGATGGCCAGAATGAGATTGGCAAGTGATACCGGTTCATTCTCCTGGTGATGATGAGGTTTCATAGGATTCTTCTTTCCTAAAAATGGTGATCTTCCGTCAACCCATAAGATAGCCGTAAGCCATCCCGGCCAGCGTGGACTGGATCACGACAATGGCACAGTAAATGACGGTTTTCTTAACGCCCATGATGCTGCCTATGGTGATCATGCTGGGAAGCGACAAAGCCGGGCCGGCCAGCAAAAGCGCCAGCGCGGGCCCCTGCCCCATGCCGGAGCCGATCAAGCCCTGCAAAATCGGCACTTCGGTCAGTGTGGCAAAATACATAAACGCGCCGACAATAGAGGCGAAGAAATTGGCGCCCAGCGAATTCCCACCGACCAGCGTCTGAATATACGATTCGGAAATCAGCGCCGGATAACCGGGGCGGCCTAAAAGAAACCCCGCCACTAAAACGCCGCCGAATAGAAGCGGTAGAATCTGTTTCGAAAAATCCCAGGTGGCCTGCACCCACCCCTTGAGTTCATGTTTCACAAACCACTTTTTGAGCATGATGCCCAAGACGACCAGCAGCCCCATCACCAAAAACCACTTGATGCTGAAGATCATCCGCCAGAGGCTTCCGTCATCCTCCGATGGCTTGGCAAACGAGGCAAAAACCAGAATCAGCACCATCACCAGCATATAAACCGCATCCTGCCACAGCGCCCTGCCTTTCTCCTCTTCGTCCGGTAGATAGATTTCACCGGTTTCCCGGTTGGCGTCGTCTTTGCGGAAAATAAACGCCATCAGAAGCCCCGTCACAATGGCAAAAATCACCGCGCCGATCGCGCGCGCAAGCCCCAACTGCCAGCCCAGCACCTTAGCCGTCAGAATGATCGCCAGAACATTGATCGCGGGGCCGGAATACAAAAAAGCCGTCGCTGGACCAATGCCCGCGCCGCGTGTGTAGATACCCGCAAAAAGCGGCAGCACCGTACAGGAACAAACCGCCAGCACGGAACCGGATACGGAGGCAACCGAATACGAAAGGATTTTATTGGCTTTCGCGCCGAAATACTTGAGCACCGCCGCCTGCGAGACAAACACGCTGATCGCGCCGGCGATGAAAAACGCGGGGATGAGACAGGTGAGAACGTGCTGGCGGGCATAGTCCTGAAGCATCATAAACGCTTCCAGGCCCGCCTGACGGATCAGCACCGACTCCCAGGGGATATAATAAGCCCCCAGAAATATCGCAATAATCCACAACAACTTTTGCCATTCCTTCATCAAACTTTTCCTCCAATATTTTGCGGCAGCGTCAATAAAGTCACCCCGCAGGTCGTTTACGCCTACATTTGCGGGATCGCCTCTTCCAGCCACTGGCGGATTTTCTTCTTTTCCGGCGTCGTTCCTACCGAAACAACTTTTTGATTAATCACCAGCGCGGGCACGCCCATCACCCCGTATTTGGCAATCTCGCGTGGATCGGTAACATGAACCATTTCCCCCGGCGCGTTCATTTCAGCCAGAACATTGCGCACATCGTTTTCCAGGCGACTGCAATTGGCGCATCCCGGCCCCAGAATGATGACCCTGAGGGCGCCACCGGTTTCTTCCTCTTCCACCGGTTGCCCAAGAAACATTCGGAACTCGCGGACCA
>CAZVGQ010000093.1:0-5255 GCA_964626775.1 uncultured Smithella sp.
GTCTCCAGCTTTTCGGCGGATACGGATATTGCGAGGAATATCCCATCGCCCGCGCTTGGCGGGACATCCGCGTGACGCGGATTTTTGCGGGGACCAATGAAATCATGAAGACGATAGCAGCGAAGTTTATGGGGTTATAGGCTCCGTTCCATTCATTAACCGGTCTTTGGGCACTAAAAACTTGCACAGGGAGGTGGAAGCCATGATGAATTATCCTTTGTTACTCACAAATTTCATGCAGCACGCGGCCAAATATTATCCGGGCAAAGAGATCGTTTCCGTTTACACAACCGGCACGTTCCGTTATACGTATGCCGACTGGTACAAGCGCACCTGCCGGCTGGCGGGCGCTCTGCGCTCTTTCGGCATTCAGAAAGGCGACAGGGTAGCATCCTTCTCTCTGAACAACCATCGCCATCTGGAGCTTTACTTCGGCGTTCCCTGCATGGGCGGCGTTCTGCACACGCTCAACATCCGGCTGTCCGTTGAACATTTAGTGTACATCATCAATCATGCGGAAGACCGCATTTTGTTCATCGACGAAGATGTCTATTTCCTCATCGAGCCGTTTAAAGATCAGCTCAAAACGGTCGAGCTTTATGTCATTCTGTCTCAATCCGGCGTCATGCCTCAAACCACACTTTCACCGGTGGTCCTGTATGACGATTGGATCAAAGATTATCCGGAGGAGTATGATTTTCCGGTGGACCGCGATGAAAACGATCCCTGCCTCATCTGCTACACGTCGGCGACGACGGGCGATCCCAAAGGCGTGGTTTACAGCCATCGCGGTCTGGTGACGCACTCTTTTACCACGGGCCTTAGGATGGGCATTCAGGAGAAGGACTGTGCCCTGCATATCGTCCCGATGTTCCACGCCAACGCCTGGGGAGCGCCTTTTGTCTGCACCCTGTGCGGAATGAAACAGGTGCTGCCGGGAAGGCAGATTCTGGACATGGCGGCGCTCTGCAGGATCATCGCCGAAGAGAAGGTCACCTTTTCCTGCGGCGTGCCGACGATCTGGATCATGCTGCACAATTATCTGGAACAGGGAGGCGCGCATGACTTCTCTTCCGTCGTTAATTTTTTCTCCGGCGGATCGGCGCTGCCGAGGCATCTTATTGAATCTTTTGAAAAGAAATACGGCGTCATTCTGTCCCAGGGCTACGGATCGACAGAAACGTCCCCGGTGGTCTCGCTGTCGATTCCCAAAAGCTACATGCAAACGCTCGGCACGGATGAAAAGATTGACATCCGGACAACGGCGGGAATGCCGGTGCCTGGGCTCGATGTCAAACTCATCAGTTTGGAAACGGGCAAAGAGGCCCTCATGGACGGTAAGGACATGGGAGAAATTTTGGTGCGCGGACCGTGGATCGCCGGCGAATATTACAAAAATCCGAAACAAAGCGAGGTTACTTTTAAAGACGGGTGGTTTCATACCGGGGACATCGGCATCATGAACCCCGAAGGTTATCTAACCCTCGTGGACCGGACAAAAGATCTCATCAAGAGCGCCGGCGAGTGGATTTCCTCCATCGATCTGGAAAACGCCATCATGGGATTCTCCGGCGTGCTGGAAGCGGCGGTCATCAGCCTGCCGGACGTCAAGTGGCAGGAAAGGCCGCTGGCCTGCGTGGTGCTCCGGCCCGAATCGGCCGGCACTGTCACCAGGGAAGATATTCAGGCGTATCTGAAAGACAAGGTCGCCAAATGGTGGATTCCCGACGAAATTGTTTTCCTGCAGGAGCTTCCCAAGACCAGCGTGGGCAAGTTCGACAAGAAGAAACTTCGGGCAACGGTGCTGCCGGAGGTTTTGAAAAAGCGGGAGCAGGCGTAAAGGCCGGTCATCAGGATGACCACTCTTTGTGTCATAGAGAAACTCATTTGAAGCGGGCCCGTCCCTTATTGATTTTCCTGTAAATCGTAGAGGGATTGATCCCCAGAAGCTCAGCAGTTTTTTCGATGCTGCCGGACTCCTGATAAGCCCGTTTGAAAAGAATTTCTTCCACTTTTTCCATCGCCTCTTTCAGCGGCATCAGGCGGGTAATGGAAATATCTGCTTCCTGCCCGGGTGATTTTTTCATTTCCAGTTGATTGACCAGTTCGTATTCCGCATCGCCGACCTCATCCGAACCGGCGACGACAAGCAGCCTCTCGATGACGTTTTTCAGCTCTCGTACATTGCCGGGCCAGTCGTAGTGGTAGAAACGGGGAATGAGCGAATTGGTGATCCTGATGTCGGTTCCGTACTTCAGATTCAGGCTTTTCAGAAAGAAGCGGATAAGGGGCAGGATGTCATCGCGCCTGTCCCTCAGAGGTGGAATGTAGATTGGAACAACGCTCAACCGGTAGAAAAGATCGCGCCTGAATCTTGTAGCATCTGCCAGTTGTTCCCGGGAAAGATTGGTCGAGGCGATGATTCTTACATCGGTGGCAATGGTTTTATTGGAACCAACACGCATAAACTCCTGCTCCTGGATAACGCGCAGGAGCTTGCTCTGCATTCCGAGAGGGAGTTCGCTGATTTCGTCCAGGAAGAGGGTTCCCTTTTCCGCTTCGTCAAACAGGCCTTTGCGTCCTCCCTTTTTTGCCCCCGTGAAGGCTCCCTCCTCATAGCCAAAAAATTCCGGCTCCAGGAGTTCGGAAGGAATGGCTGAACAGTTGACGCCGACAAACGGACCCTGTGCCCGGTTACCCGACTGGTGAATCATTTTCGCGATCATTTCCTTGCCCACGCCGGATTCACCCCAGAGGAAAACCGGCGAATCGAATTTGCCCGCCTTAACCGCAACTTGAGCCACACGTTTCATCTGTTCGCTGGAGTAGACGATCTTATCGCGCCCGAGAAGGACCTCGAGCGAGTTCAATCTTTTGTAATACTGATCCTTGAGTGTCTCCGAACTGGACAGGTCACTCTCCAGTTGGATCATTCGGGTGACGTCCCGTCCCGTGCTGACTACCTTCTTAATTTCCCCTTGTTTGTCAAAAAAGGGGATGCTTTGAAACTGAAGGGTTATTCCCGATCCATAGGTGACATTTGTGCTCATCGGTTTCTTCGCTTTGAGAGCATTCAAGGAGGCCGCGTCCGACAGCGCGTGCTCTTCAACGAGATCATGCAGGTCCTTGCCGATCCATTCCTTGGCGTCGACCCCGATATATTTAGACAGTGTATCATTGAGATGCTCCAACACCCCGTCCTGGTCCACAATCCCGATCGCCACATCAATGTAATCCAGGAAGGTGTCGAAATCCATCAGCTTCATGATATCCGCCATGTCGAACAGATAGAGATGGCCTTCTTCATTTCCGTCAACCCCGACTGAAAAGACCGTGATCCTGCGGGATACTTTCCCGATTTTGATGTTTCTCGGACCCCGTAAAGGACCAGAGGACTCCTCTTTCCCGAACAGGGGGTCAATTTCGGCAATGGAGAAAATGGAAGGAAAACCGGCCGTTTGCAACATTGATTCCGCGGGGCCGTTCAGCATGAGAATGTGTCCCTCTTTGTCCGCTAGCAGAACCGGATTGGCCATCTGTTTTAAAATATCTTCTTCGATCGTTATCATGCGCTCCCCTTTAAACGAATATGAAATTTTTCAGGAATATTAATTTTTTGCAACATGCAAGATATTTTTGCACAAAGCAACTGTTTTCGGACATCAAAAAGGTATCATTTTAACAAAACACAATAAAATCAAATCGTTAGAAAAGAGGCATGCCTGTTGCACTAAGCGATAGCGACTCTACAAAGAAAAGGAGAAAACAAGATGACAATCCGTTTCGACGAACGCGTAGCGGTTGTGACCGGCGCCGGAGCAGGACTCGGCAGGAGTTATGCGCTGGAACTTGCTGCCCGCGGAGCGAGGGTGGTGGTGAACGATCCCGGCATTCTCCCCGACGGGTCCTTCCGCGCCACGAAGGTGGCGGAAGAGATTCATGCACTGGGCGGCCAGGCGGTTTCCAATTATGACAGCGTGGGGGAGCGGGATTCCGCAGAAAAGATCGTTGCCGCCGCCATGGATAACTTCGGGCGGCTGGATATTCTTATTAACAACGCGGGAATTCTCAGAGATAAGAGCTTTGTCAAGATGCCCCTTGATGATTTCGAAGAAGTGCTGCGCGTCCATCTTCTCGGCGCCGTCTATCTCACGAAGTCCGCTTTCCCAATCATGCAAAATGCAAAATACGGGAGAATTCTGCTGACCACTTCCACGGCCGGCCTCTATGGAAATTTCGGGCAGACCAATTACGCCGCCGCCAAACTCGGCTTGGTCGGATTGATGAACGCCCTGAAACTCGAGGGAGCAAAATACGATATCACCGTGAACACCATTGCCCCCATTGCCGCAACGGGAATGGCCGGCGGAACTTTTCCGGCGGAGATTGCAGACAGGATCAAACCGGAACTGGTGGCGTCGATGGCCCTCTATCTCGTTTCCGATCAATGCCCGGTAGCGGGAAAGATTTTGTCCGCGGGTGGCGGTTACTACTCAAGCGTTCAGATGAACGAGGGAAGCGGTGTGCGCTTTGCAGCCGACACAGCCGTTACGGTGGAACAGATTGCCGCGCGTTTTCCCGAAATCATCTCCATGAAAGATGCGCGTTCTTATGAAAATGCCACAGAAAACGTCATCGGCATCCTGTCTGCTCTTGTTGAGAAATGATCGGATACCGAGGCGAATGATCATCAACCCATTGCAAAATATCAGGAGGATTTATGAAAGATAGAATCTATGTCATCGGTGTGGGCATGACCCCCATCGTCAAACAGAACGGCGGTTCTTTTGAACAACAATGCGACATCGCCATTTCCGAAGCCATGGAAGACGCGGGCTTGAACCCTAAAGACGATCAGTCGGCCATCGGCGGCATCTGGTACGGCAACTGCGCCCAGGGAATGCTCACAAGCCAGCACTGCATCCGCGGCCAGGTGATCCTGCGGCGGCTTGGCTTTGAGGTTATGCCCGTTGTGAATGTGGAGAACGCCTGTGCGACAGCCTCTACGGCCTTGAACCAGGCGATCCATTATGTGATGGCGGGCGGGTCGGACCTTGCCCTTGCCGTCGGCATCGAGAAGGTGTTGCCCGATCTCAATAACCTGGAGGATCTCCCGGAAATCGTTGCCGCTCTTCCTTTCATGACGCTTTCCGCTTTCTGGATGGGCAGCGAGCAGGACAGGAAAAAGCTGTACATAGAAAAATGGCGGAAAGAAAAATCGGAGGTCCTCGGGATTCCCTATGAGGAGACAAATG
>CAZVGQ010000094.1:0-5175 GCA_964626775.1 uncultured Smithella sp.
CGTCTGAACCGCGTCTTCCATTATTTCTTGCTCATCCATCCCTTTTCCTCCGGCCTGACCCATAACCCTGCTATTCTTCCAGAATCGCCTCGTCCTTCACTTTCTGCCAGTCTTCGGGGTACGTGCGCGACGCGATCAGAAAGAGAAACCCCGCCAGGATGCCGAATCCGCCGCACATCATGACCGCCGCGCTCAGCCCATCCGCGCCTCCGCCCAGTCCGTCGGAAACCGCGCCGACGATGTAGGGCCCCCAGGCGCCGCCCAGCATGTACTGCGCGAAGATCGCGAGCCCCATCGACAGACCCTTGTGCGCCACCGGGACGACGTCCTGCGAAATGGCTGCAATCGCCGGCATGGCCGCCGCCGCGGCAATGCCGTACACGCAGGCCAGTGCGATGCCCACGTAACTGAATCGTGTGAGCACCACCACAATCAGAAGCCCGCCGCCCAGAATATAAGACACGACCGGAATATACATCCGGCCCCGGGGATTTTTTCTCTGCCAGAAATCGGCGAGAAATCCCCCCAGCGGCGCGCCGAGAATCGCCATCAGTCCGATGCCGCCGGTGATGATGCCCGCCTTGGCCTCTGAAATATTCATCAGCCGCATCATCAGGCTGGGCAGCCAGACCAGAACCGAAGAGGTCATGAACACGGCGATGCCCAGCCCCAGGTAGTACCAGCGCATGGTCGGCAGCTTCAGCACGTCGGCGAGCGCGACAAAAAAGCTTTTAAAGCCGCCCGCCGTATCGGGCTGTTCGGCGGTTTTGTAGTCCTTCATGAAGAAGGCCAGAATGCCGAGGATCACGCCGGGAACGGCGAAGAAAAGGAAAGGCGTCCGCCATCCGTATTTCACGGAAAGAAGGCCGCCCAGGATCACGCCCGCCGCGGCGCCCAGCGGAATGGCAATATGGAAAATGCCCATCGCCCAGCCGCGCTTTTCCTTGGGGTAGGATGCGCTGATCATGGCCGTTCCGCCGGGAACGAATCCCGCCTCGCCCAGGCCGACAAAGAAGCGGGGAATGAGGACGGCGGTGAAATTTCTGGCGAGCCCCGTGGCGAAGGTCGCGATGCTCCAGAGAATGGCCATGAGACCGATGGCCTTGCGCCGGCTCCAGCGGTCAATCAGGTAGGCGATGGGAAAGGAAAAAAACGCCATGCCGAAGATGAGCACGGTGGAGGCCAGCCCGCACTGGGCGTCCGTAAGCCCCAGATCGATTTTCATCGGCTGGAGAATGACGGAGAAAACCTGCCGGTCCATGTAGTTGATGATGTACAGCAGGGTGCAGACGATGAGAACGTAGTGGGCGCGCCATCCGCCGGTCTTCAGTTCAGAGGGCTGCTTTGAATCCGTTTCGGGGTCTTGCATTTTATCCTCCTGATTTGGTGGTTTGTTCCTCCCTTGCCAGGCAGGCCGCGCCGAAAGCGGCCGAAAGCCTGGGAAAATCCGGAACCAGAATCTCCGTCTTCAGCGCGTCTCCGATGGCCTGCGCCAGTCCACGGTCTTCGCCTCCACCGCCGGTCAGCACGACGTCCGGCGTCAGTTTCAGGCGTTTGACCAGCATGCTCACCTTCGCCGCCATGGCCCGGTGAACGCCGGCGAGAATGTCCGCGGGCTTCGCCCCTTCGGCGATGCGGGAGATGGTTTCCGATTCGGCAAAGACGGCGCAGTTGGTGGAAAACTCCACGGGCTTTTCCGCCTGCAGCGAAAGCGGACCGATTTCATCGAGCGGAACACTGAGAATCCGCGCGATCACCTGCAAAAAGCGGCCGGAGCCGGTTGCGCATTTTTCGCTCATGAGGAAATCCGCGATCCGGCCTTCGGGCGTGATTCGGGCGGCCTTGGTGAACTGCCCGCCGATGTCGATGATCGTTCTCGCCGACGGGAAAAGAAAGGAGCAGCCCCTGGCCTGGCAGGAAATGTCCGAAACCTGTCGGCCCGCGAAAGGAGAGCCGGCCGCGCCGAGCCCCGTGACGACCATTCCGGACAGGTGGTCAAAGGACAGGCCTGCCTGCGCCAATGCTTTGTCCATAACTTTTTTGGCCGCGTCTTTGTAATGGCCGCCGGACGGAATCAGGCCCGAGGCGATCATGCCCTCGTCACCCACGATGGCTGCTTTGATCGAGACCGATCCGATGTCGAGGCCGGCGTAGTATTTTATTTTATCATTCACGTTAAATCCCTTTGTGGGAAAGATCTCGGCCGTTCCCTCTGTGTTGTCCCCCTCCGGAGGGAGTAGGGGGGAGGTGCTATCCGCGACACCTCTGCCGGCGGAGGACACGATTTGCGATGTTCCCTAAGCAAAGAATTTCACGTCTTCCCGTTTTCGTTCCTTCGCCGGTCTTACGCCCCGGCTGTAAAAATCCTTGCCGACGAGCGCCGCGCCCAGGGCGCCGGTGATGAAAGGCTCGGGCGGCGTGAGGACGTCAAAGCCGACCTTGCCCGCGATGGCCCGGACTAGCCCCTTGTTTTTCGCTCCGCCGCCCGTGACGACGACGTCCTTCTCGATGCCCAGGTGGCGCGTCATGTTGACGACGCGGGACGCGATGGCCTCGTGAAGTCCCGCGACGATTTCCGCCACGCCCGCTCCTTCGGCCAGGCGCGAGGTCACTTCATGCTCGGCGAAAACCGTGCACATGTTGGAAATCTGGACGAAACCGTCGGCTGAAAGAGCGAGATCGCCCATGTCCGCAAGGTTGATGCCCAGCGTTTCCGAGATGACTTCCAGAAAGCGGCCGGTGCCGGCGGCGCACTTGTCGTTCATGACGAAGTTGGCGACTTTGCCGTCGGCGTCGAGCTTGATGCCTTTGGAATCCTGGCCGCCGATGTCGATGATGATCCGCGCCGACGGAAAAAGGGAGCGAATGCCGCGCGCGTGGCAGGTGATTTCCGTGATCTGTTTATCGGCAAAAGGAACATTGATGCGGCCGTAGCCGGTCGCGACGACAAAATCGAGCGCGTCGAAGGCAAGCCCCGCCTTTTTGATGGTTTCGTCCATGACTTTAAGCGCCAGATGGCGATGCTCCGCGCCCGTCGGCCCGATGTGCGAGGCCAGGATTTTTTCCTGTTCGTCCGCGATGACCACTTTCGTCATCGTGGACCCGATGTCAATTCCGGCAAACGGCATAACTCCCTTCTCCCCTGAAGCGCCTCGATAAACGCTCCGATCTGCGCCTTCCACTGCGCTTCCGAGTAATCCCGCAGATCCACCATGTCGGAGACGAGCTGCATCATCGGCAGATCGGAATATTTGCCCAGTTCGCTTTTGATGTGCGTCTGGCCGATGGTGGTGGCCCGGCAGGACCGGCAGGCGTGAAAGACCACGCCGTCGATTTTGTAGTCTTCGATCATGTCCAGCAGTTTTTCCACAATGGGATTGCCGCTGCGCGCGCGGGCCTTTTCGTGATAGCGCGTGAAGCGCAGAAACGCCCGCCAGGCGAGGAAATCCACGGGGTCTTTGACATGCGAGGGGACTTCCACCGGATCGTAGCCCCGGTAAACGTTTTCAATCACGAACACCGCGCCGAAGCTTTCAAAGTAGTTGAAAATCCACAGCGTGTGCCAGGGCGGAAGCCCGCCGCCGTAAAGGATGCGGTGCTTTTCGTCCGGAATGACCCCGATCTTGTTGTCCACCTTGTATTTCACTTCGTCGTGAAGCTTCTGGTAGAAATCGACGGCGATTTGTGTTCCTGTGTAGTAATGGCCGGCGACCATGATGCTGAAGTGGTCCTGCGACGGCATCGGGCAGGGGATCGCCACCCGCAGCCGATCGATGTCGTACCAGAGCTGCCAGGCTTTGTCTCCAAGTCTAATGCACTCCCAGAGGCGGTCGGGGTCCATTTTCTTGCCGGTTTGCGCCTCCAGAAATTCGATCAAACCTTTGAGCTGGTCGCGCTGGTATTGAATGTAGTAGTCGCGGACGGCGTTCAAATCCGCCTGCGGCGGCGGGGCGACCACGTCGATGCCGAAGGTGGGAACTTCCAGATAGCGACTCGTCGCCTGGTACCACTTGAAGCGCGGATCGCACACGGCGGAGCTGCCCAGCATCATGTCGGGGACCGGCATGCCGCCGTCGGGGCTTCCTTCGGGAATGTGCCCCAGTTCCTTGCGCAGGCTGTCAAAGCCCAGACCGATGCGCGCGTAGCTGCACAGGACCTGCGAGTAGCCGTCGGCTTCGGCTTTCAGCAGAAAGCGGTCCATGTCGCGTTTGGCGGCGCACAGGCCCGCGTAGTTTTCCGTGGGCAGCGGCACGATGTCCATGGCGCGCAGGATTTCGTCGTACTGCGAGGCGACCATGATATAAGCGACTTTCTTGCCTTGGGCTTTGGCCTCGTGGGCGCTTTTATAAATGTTTTTGACAAGCGCGCGCACTTCCCGCGCCGTATCCGTCCCTTTTACCGCCGTCGTTTTAGCCTGTGCCTGTTCCATGATTACCCCTTTTTCTACATAATCATTTCCAGAAACGCCTGGATGCGGGTGCGCAACTGGCCGATCGTCGAGGTTGAATAATCGTCCTCGATCATCAGCACCGGCAGTTTCAGGCCTGTGAGATACTCTCTGAGATCCGGGCCTTCCAGCTCACACGTGTCGCAGTAGCGGACGATGTAAAAGATTGCCCCGTCCGCCTTCCACTCATGGATGAATTCACGGATGTAGCCGAAGCGGTTTTCCAGATCCTCTTTGCGGTTGCCTGCCTGCGGCTTCAGGCTGCGGGGGCAGTGGGTGCAGAGGTAGCGTTTGGCGAGCGCATCCACCGGATCGTCCATTTCCGGAACATCCTGCCAGAAGAAACGTGATCCGGTGCACAGATCGTCCATCACGACATGCGCGCCGCATTCTTCGACCAGGCTGACAAAGGCGACATCGTCGATTTCATTGCCCCACAGAAAGATGCGCGGCAGTCCCTCCGCCGCAGGCGCGGGGCGTTTTTTCACCTCTTCAATAAACGCCTCAACCAGTTCGATGTGTTCCGCGGCGGGAATGCCCATGCCGGCCACCAGGACTTTCGTGATTTCCGTTCCGGAGACGCTCGGCGGGTTTTCGCGGCGCAGGCCATAGAGCTCCCGAAGCAGGGAGCGTCGGCGGTTGTATAGCCGGATCGCGTCCTGCAGTTTGCCGGGGTCCAGCTTTTTCCCGGTGAATTCCTCCAGGCGGGAAATAAAATATTCCAGCTC
>CAZVGQ010000095.1:0-5116 GCA_964626775.1 uncultured Smithella sp.
TTTCAAAAGCGTCGCTCGTCGGCTGGTCGATGGGCGCCCACGTCATTTTCGAATACGTCAAAAACTATTCCTGCGCCTCGATTGAAAAAATCGTGATCATCGACATGACGCCCAAGCTGATGAAAGCCACCGACTGGTCCTGCGGCCTGACCGGCGTCATGAGCCGCAAGCCGGGGGATTTCGGCCATGAAGACAATCTCTTCCTTTTATCCGTGATGCTCCGGGACTGGAAGACCTACAGCCGGGTCGTTGCCCAGCGGATTTTAAACAAATCGCTCTACAATGAAAAAATGGAATTCAACGCCGGCGCGGATTTTAAGGGAAAAGACGATCTGCCGTGGCTTTACGAGCAGGCCGCAAAGAACAACGCCTGCGTCATCGCCGCCTTCTGGATTGCGATGGCGACGCAGGATTACCGCCCCGTTTTAAAAGACCTGACCGTGCCCTGTCTTCTGGCGTACGGAACGGAAAGCAATTATTATCCGCCGGAAAACTACGACTATATGCAAAAGCAGATTCCTAACGTCCGGGTTGTCCCGTTTGAAGGCTGCGGACACGCCCTGCATCTTCAGGATCCGGACGTGTTCAATCGGATGGCGCTGGATTTTCTGTCGGTCTGACGGTTTTGCGGGTCAGGGTCAGTGCCACGCCGCCCAGCCCGATAGTGATGGCAAAAGCCTTGATGAGCATTCCGATGTAGAGGGGCAGCCAGCCCAGCAGCCACAGCAGGCACAATCCCACCAGCGTTTCTTTCACCAGGGACTTTCGGTACCCGCGAAATATCCTGGAGATGATCACATTGCCCAGAATCGCACCGGACGCGATAAAACCCACAATCACCGCCAGCAGCATCGCCGTGAAAGCCAGCGGGATCAGAAAGATTCCGATAATGGAGACCGCCAGCAGCATAAACAGGGGCACAATCATCAGTGTCGCCAGAACGCCCCAGAAGAACGATTTGAAGCAATGTGCCTCGATGGCGCCGGTGATGAGGGTCAGTTGCCGCGGAAGCAGCAGCGTCATGATCATCGCGATAATCAGGATGATGGCGAAAAAGCACAGGGAAATAATATTTAAAATCAGCGACCAGCCTTCCAGTTCGCCCCGCATGGCCGACTGAAAAGCTTCCGACAGGGTGGAGGCGTTGACTTCCGTGATGTCGCCGAAAACCATGGAGCCGCTGCCCCTGGCCACGATGCCGCCCACAACAATCACCTGGCCCCGCACGACGGCTTTGTTGGTCAAAACCACGGAGCCGGCAATGGCCAGAACATTTTGTTCCACCAGCCCGTTGACCGTGATTTGTCCGCCGATCACGGCGACATTGTTCACGGTTTGCCCTTCTTCCACTACAAGGTCGCGGCCGGCGCCGATGATGTTTTTTGCGTCGGCGGAAGAGGCCAGAAAAAACGAGAGGATGATGGCGACAAGGACGGCAGATTTTACATTCATGATGGAACCTCAGCTTTCCCGAACAAGATATTTCTGCCGGAAATATGCCACGAAGCCCGGCATGACGGAAATGATGATAATGGCGACAATGACGATGGTAAAATTTGTTTTAACGGCCGGGATATTGCCGAAAAAGTATCCCCCCAGGAGGAAAATGGCCACCCAGCCGATGCCGCCGACAACATTGTACACGATGAAGCGGGAATAGCTCATCGCTCCGACGCCCGCGACGAATGGGGCAAAGGTTCGAATAAACGGCATGAAGCGGGCGATGATGATGGTTTTCCCGCCGTGCCTTTCGTAAAAATCGTGCGTCTTGATCAGGTATTTCTTTTTAAAGAACCGGCTTTCTTCGTAATGAAAAACTTTGGGCCCGATATAATGGCCTATGGCATAATTGACGGTGTCTCCGGCGATGGCGGCAAGGCAAAGCAGGATCAAGAGCGCCTCGATGTGGAGCGCGCCCAGGGCCGCCAACGCGCCCAGCGCAAAAAGCAGTGAATCCCCGGGCAGAATCGGCGTTACCACAAGGCCGGTTTCGCAGAATATCACAACAAATACAATGACATAAGCCCATACACCAAAGCTCTCGACGATGAGAGGGAGATATTTGTCGAGGTGAATAAAAAAATCTATAAAATAAAGGATGATGTCCATAATTTTTATGCTATAATTTTCCAAAACAATACATCAGGATCATTTTGTGGGCACCCCTATATAGGGTTCATAGGGGACGTGTCAACATGAAAAAATCAATAATTAAGGAGCGAAGCATGAGAAGCAAACAGGATTACATTACCGGACTCTCCAAAATGAAACGCAATCTTTATTACGATGGCCAGTTGATCGACCGCACGGATGAGCTGCAGATGCGATGCCTCAACACGATCGGCACCACTTACGACGAGGCGGAACGGCCGGAGAATCAGGATCTGATGACGGCGGTTTCCCACCTGACGGGAGAGCGAATCAACCGGTTCACTCATATTCATCAAAACAAGGAAGATCTGCACCGCAAGCAGGACATGACCCGCATGCTCTGCCAGAAAGTCGGCGGCTGCATTCAGCGCTGCATGGGCATCGACGCGGCCAACGCCATTTACAATGTTTCCTACGAGGCGGACAAGATCAAGCCGGGCGAAACCCGCTATCACGAAAACTTCAAAAAATGGCTGCTCCGTTTTCAGCAGGAAGATCTCGTTGCTTGCTGCGCCCAGACGGACGTCAAAGGAGATCGCCTGCTGCGTCCGGCGGATCAGCCCAATCCCGGCTCCTACGTCTATATCAAAGAGCGGCTGAAAGACGGCATCGTTGTCGAAGGCTGCAAACTGCACATCTCCGAAGCCTCCGTGTCGGATGAGGTGCTGGTTGTGCCTACCCGGGCGCTCAGGGAGCAGGATAAAAACTATGCGGTGGCGTTTGCAATTCCCGGCGACTGGGACGGATTGAAACAGGTGCTGACGATCCATTCCCTGCGCGAGCGGGAGCATTACAAGCGCGGTTTTATGGAAGGCTCAACGGATTCGTACATGATTTTTGAGAACTGCTTTGTTCCCTGGGAGCGGGTCTTTCTGGCCGGCGAATGGCAGCACGGCGGCATCAACGCCCTGCTCTTCGCGCTGTTCCACCGCCATTCCTACTCGGGGTGCAAACCGGCCATCGGCGACGTCATTCTGGGCATGGCGGCGCTGGCCGCGGAAGTCAACAACATTCAGAAGGAATCCCACGTCCGGGAAAAGCTGGCGGAAATCATCCTGGTGACGGAACTGGGTTACGCGGCGGGATACACGGCGTCCGACCTGGGCGGCCCGAAAGTGTTCATGCCCGGGAAGGGCTTTGTTCCCTATGGTCCCGGTTCGTACATTCCCCATTCGATTTACTGCAACGTCGGCCGCTGCCTTTCCGGCGAGGCGGTCTGGCGCGAGTCGGAAATTCTCTGTGATATCTCCGGGGGCGTCACGGCGACCTTTCCGCATGAAAAGGACTTTCTCAATCCGGAAACCGGCGAGGCCCTGTTGAAATACACCAAGCGGAGCCCCAAAATATCCGCCGAAGATCAGGCGCAGTTCTGGAGATACCTGGGCGACAAGCTCTGCTCCGCGACCGGCGGTGTCCGCAACATCGGCGCGTATCACGGCGGAGGATCACCGATCATGGAGCAGATCGCCATTACGACGCAGTATGATATCGAATCCCGCAAAAAGCTGGTGAAATACATCGCCGGCATGAGCGGCGGCGACCGTGAAGCGCTTGCCAAAAAGTAGCGGTGTCCACTCCGTGCGCGGCCATCGCGCGGCCGCGCACGGATGTCATTCATTCACGTGAAAACCATGGGGATCAGAAAACCATGGCGGCTGCCCGTTCAGGCGGCAGGACCGTCCCGCAGGGGTGTGCCTACAAAAAGTAGTAAGCCATGAAGGCAACCTCAAAAATCAGGTGCGGGAAATTTTTTCTTTCCACTTCCTCAAAACCCAGTTTTTCATACCAGTTTTTCAACGCCTGATCGTCAGCGATGATGCCGATTTGCACGCGGTACGCCTTCAAAATACGGGCTTCCGACAACGCGTGCGTCACCAGCGCTTCCCCGAATCCTTTTTTTTGCTCGCGCGGCAAAACCGCCAGGCGCTCCAGGTAACAGACCTCGTCGTTTATTTTTTCCAGGGCGACGCATCCCGCGGGCTCGCCCTGCGCTTCCAGAACATAAAAGACGACGCCCCGGTTCATTTCCCGCATCAGCCATTCGGTCCGGCAGTTGGAGGGATGCGTCGGGCTGTTTTGCTCGTTCAGTCCGAACCGGTCGGCCACCTCCTGAAAAGAATCCCGAATGATCTCCACCAGAACGTCAATGTCTTCCTGATCGCCCATTCGAATCCGGTGCTCCATGCTGCCTCCTCCTTTGTTCTCCTTTCAGCTTACGTTATAAAGGGTTACCGCGGCGTCACGATCGGAAAGGTGCCCGACGGCTTGTCAAGCAGGGCGAAGAAACGAATCAGGTCGATTCGGCTGCCGCTGATTGTGAGATCATCCGACAGCAGGGTATCCTTGATTCCCGCGGTGCCCGCCATCATTTTGATCCAGATCGGCCGGTTCAGCGTCAGCGTCGCCTGGGCGTCCCCGGCAGGCTTTCCCTTTCGGTGGTGCAAAACGGAATGCTCGATCCAGAGGACAAAGGTCTCCCCCGTATCGCTGAACACCAGGTTGAATTTATAGTTTTTTCCCTCGGCCGCCGGTCCGTTCAGGCTGCAGGCCATCACGTCGAGAAACCGTTCGGCCGGAATGTTTTCCATCATATCGATCGCTCCGGACCGGTCGACGCCTTTTCGGGGTGGCCCGTCGCGCAGTTCCTGCGCCGCGGTGAGATAGCTGTTTCGCCAGATGGCTGATTCGGACATGTAGGCCATCTGATCATAGGTGCGGGAAAGCAGCTTTCTGGCGTTGGCGTGATCGGGTTTGCCGAACACGACCATATTCAGCAGTTCGGCTGCCCAGCGGTATTCGCCCTTCTCAAAAGCGGCCTCGGCCGCATCGGTGGCCTTTTCTGCCCCGCCGATCAGCTCCAGGTAGCGCTTGGCGGATTCCCGCGGCGGCAGGGGATTCAGATTGGCGGGATTGCCGTCGTAGAATCCCATGTAAAACTGGTACACGGCCTTGACGTTGTGCCGCA
>CAZVGQ010000096.1:0-2792 GCA_964626775.1 uncultured Smithella sp.
CGGTTTATCCGATGACGCCTGGTAGGGTTTGGATCTCCAGAAGCCCGAAGAAGCGGAGGTTGTCTCCCGCGGCGCGAGACGATAGGCCACGGCATCCCGTGAGGCCTGCGCTCCGGCCAGGGCTCTTGAAACCGCTCCGGACACGAGGTCATAAATGCCGCGTGAGTTTTTGAAGCGGACTTCCAGCTTGGCCGGATGCACGTTGACGTCCACCTCCTCCCCCGGAAGGCGAAGAAACAGAACCGCCGCGGGAAAGCGCCTCGGCTCCATCACCTGGCGGTAGGCCGCCAGAAGTGCGTGCATCATGGAATTGTCTCGGATAAAACGGGAATTGACAAACCAAAAAACGCTTTTGGAATTGGACTTCGTCCAGGCCGGCGTGGAAATAAATCCCCTCAGTTCAACGTTTTCCTTATGTTCGGCAATGGTCAGGCTGTGTTCCGTAAAGTCTTTTCCCAAAATCATGGCGACGCGATCCGCAACACCGGCGGCGGCAGGCGCCGCGAACACGCTGCGTCCGTCCGCCCGGACGGAAAAGCGTATTTCGGGATGAGCCAGCGCCAGTCGGGTGACCGCATCCAGACAGGCGCTCTGCTCGGTGGCTTCGGTCTTGAGAAACTTCCGGCGCGCCGGCACATTGGCAAACAGCTCGGTCACGGTAATCTGCGTTCCGGGAGGAAGACCCGCCGGAGCAATTTCGGAAATCGTTCCCGCCTCCACCAGCGCCCGGGTCCCGGCCATATCGTCCGCACGGCGGGTCAGAAGCTCCACGCGGGCGACGGAGGCAATGCTGGCCATCGCCTCACCCCGAAAGCCGAAGGATCCGGCGTCATAGATATCGTCGATCCGGACGATTTTGCTGGTGGCGTGGCGTTCAAAAACCAGCACGACATCATCCCGTTCGATGCCGGAGCCGTTGTCCGACACACGAATGGAGCGGCATCCGCCTTTTTCAATCTCGACGCGGATGTCGCGGGCCCCCGCATCGACTGCGTTTTCCACCAGCTCCTTGACGATCGACGCCGGTCTTTCCACCACTTCCCCGGCGGCAATCTGGTTGGCAACCTCTTCGGATAAAACGGCAATTCGACGGGACAATGTTTTTTCTTCTTTCATAGAAAAAAGCCGCAGCCATAAACGTTCGTGACTGCGGCTCCGTTGATTCGATCTTTCGCGGACGATTTAATCCAGCACAATCATGACGCGGCATTTTTTCATAAAAGACGCGTTTTCCGCCGAGGCGCGAATGAGCTGGGCGTCGGCATTGCTGATCACAAGATCGGACCGGCCTGCGCCGCCGGTTTTTAATCCTTTAACCGTGATCGGGCTGGCCGTGACACGCTGATTGCTCTGGGCTGCCGTCAAATCGCGGGCATACCCGCTCATCCCCTGCTGAACGGCATACTCGCGGTCCACATTGGCCGAACCGTACACTTCCTTGCCGTCCTCGTCGTAAATGCGCGGCGACATGGCCGGACGCGCCTGAATACCGCGGGCGTCAACCACCAGTCCGGTATAAGAAACGGCGGCAGGAGGCGGAGGAGCCGCGGGCGCGGCCACAACCGGCGCGGGGGGAGGAGCCGGCGCTTCCACAACGGGAGCGGGAGGCGGAATTTCTTTGCGCTTCTGGATGGAAATGGGAATCATGATCTTGGACAATTCCCCGTAGAGCGGCATTCTCAGCGTCACTTCCACGGTGCCGTCGGACAGATACTGCTGGTCAATGATCTGTGCCCCTTTGACCAGACCTTCGACCTGCGTATTGATGACGTCGCTTTCCACGGCAAAGTCCTTTACCGTCGTCCGGGAATCCACCTGAACCCCCTTGGTAATTTCCAGCAGATTGCGGTAGGCGTCCACTTTCGCAGCGCGCAGCGCCATGGGCCGGGCATTGATTTTGCCCAGATATTTGTCCGGCGGCGCACCGATTCCTTTTGCTTCGATAAAGCCTGCCGACCAGTTTACCGAACCCTGGCCGACTTTTTCAACCCACTCGGACATGCTGATCGCGTTCTGGCAGAAAGCGGCGGATGTCCATAATAATAAGATACCCGTCAAAACGGTTATGGAAACGAATCTCAACTTCATATTGTCCTCCTTCATGGTTGGCGTCCAAAAATTTTTCTCTTCTATAAAAGCGGCATAAAACTAACAAAATATTCTTTCCGTTGCAATAAGAATTCACGGCCGGCGCAGGTGAAGAAAACACCATCGTCCGGGAAAGAGTTATGCTTGAAACAAAGCGGTTTATGTGATAGTGGAGCGCTCGTATGAAGGCTTTACACAAACAGATGAAATTATTCGCGGTTTAACCGCTATTTTTTTTGATTGAACAGGAGCAACAACCATATGGATTACAAAAAAACGCTGAATCTTCCCCAAACTGATTTCCCCATGAAGGCGAATCTGGCCGGGCGCGAGCCGGAAATGCTGAAAAGATGGGAAGATATGAACATTTACCACAAGATCCGCGAGCGCGCCAAAGGCAAAAAACCCTATATTCTGCATGACGGCCCTCCCTATGCCAACGGCAATATTCATCTGGGAACGGCGCTGAACAAAATCATCAAGGATATCGTGATCAAAGCCAAAAACATGACCGGCTTTGACGGCGTGTACGTCCCGGGCTGGGACTGCCACGGCCTGCCGATCGAACACCAGGTGGACAAGGAATTGGGCGGCAAAAACTCCGGCCTGTCCCAGGTGGAAAAACGCCGCGCCTGCCGCGTGTACGCGGAAAAGTATGTCGCGATCCAGCGCGATCAATTCAAGCGCCTCGGCGTTTTCGGCGA
>CAZVGQ010000096.1:2892-5110 GCA_964626775.1 uncultured Smithella sp.
CCACGCCCTGGACGATTCCCGCCAACCTGGCCATCGCCGTCAAGGATGATTTCATCTACGCCGCCGTGAAAATCGACGACGACGTTCTGATCGTGGCCAAAGACATGCTGGACTATTGTCTGGACGCTTTTGGATACCGCGGCAAATTCTATGAGATCGTCGATGAATTCAAGGGCGAAGTGTTGGAAGGACAGAAGTGCGTCCATCCCCTGATCCAGAGAAACAGCCTGCTCATTCTGGCCCCCTTTGTCACGCTGGAAGCCGGTACGGGCGCCGTGCACATCGCTCCCGGCCACGGCCAGGAAGACTATGAGATCGGCCTCACATACGGTCTGGACAACTACGCGCCGGTGGATGACGCGGGGAAGTTCACGGAGGACGTCGAACATTTCGCCGGACAATTCGTATTTGACGCCAACGACAGCGTCATTCAGAAACTGAAGGAAGCGGGCGCTCTCTTGGGACACGTTCCCATGCAGCATTCCTACCCGCACTGCTGGCGCTGCAAAAAACCGATCATCTTCCGCTCGACCGAGCAGTGGTTTATCTCCATGGAGAAAAACGACCTGCGCAAGAAGGCGCTGGCGGCCATCAACGAGGTGCAGTGGATCCCTTCCTGGGGGCGCGACCGCATCTACGGCATGGTGGAAAACCGCCCCGACTGGTGCATCTCCCGCCAGAGACTGTGGGGCGTTCCGATCACGATTTTCTACTGCGCCAAATGCAAAAACGAACTGCTGACGCAGGACATGCTCAACCACCTGGTGGCGCTGGTGGAAAAAAACGGCGCGGATGTCTGGTTCGAAAAAGAGCCGAAAGACCTGATGCCGAAGCACACCATCTGCCCCCACTGCCGGTCAACGGAATTCACCAAGGAGGTCAATATTCTGGATGTCTGGTTTGACTCGGGCGTCAGCCACGCGGCGGTCCTGGAAAAAAGACCGGAGCTGGGGTCTCCCTGCGATTTGTATCTGGAAGGCTCCGATCAGCACCGGGGCTGGTTCCACTCTTCCCTTCTCGAATCCGTGGGAACCCGCGGTCAAGCCCCCTACAAAAGCGTGCTCACGCACGGCTTTGTCGTGGACGGCGAAGGGAAAAAGATGTCCAAATCCGGCGGCAACGCCATCGGCGCGGAAGAAGCCGTTTCCAAATACGGCGCGGAGATCCTGCGGCTGTGGGTGGCGGCGGAAGACTATACCGATGACATTCGCATCTCCGAGGAAATTCTCAAGCGCCTGATGGAAGCCTACCGGCGCATCCGCAACACCAGCCGGTTTATCCTGGGCAATCTGTACGACTTTGCCCCGGACGCGGACAGCCTTCCTTCCGACAAAATGCTGGAAATGGACCGGTGGGCCCTGCACCGCCTGCAGGAAGTGACCCGGCGCGTGACGGAGGCCTATGAGCGCCACCAGTTCCACATGGTGTTCTACACGCTGTACAATTACTGTACGGTGGATTTGAGCGCGCTGTACCTGGATATCTTAAAGGACCGCCTCTACACCAGCCGTACCGCCTCTACCGCCCGCCGTTCGGGCCAGACGGCGATGTTCATCATTTTAAACGCGATGACCCGGCTGCTCGCTCCGATCCTTACGTTCACCGCGGAAGAGGTCTGGGCAGCCCTGCCCGCCTGGAGCGGCAAAGAGGAAAGCGTCCATCTGACGCAGTTTCCGCAAGTGGAAGAAAAGTATTTCAACGCTTCTCTGGGCGAGCGCTGGAGGGCCATGATTGACGCCAAAAGCGAAATCGCCAAAGCCGTCGAACAGGCGCGCAAGGAAAAAGTGATCGGCCATTCGCTGGATGCCCGAATCAGCATTGCTGCGCCGGATAAAATGAAAGAGCTGTTTGCCGCGCACCTGGAAGACCTGCGCGCGCTCTTGATTGTTTCGCAACTGCAGCTGGTCGATGAATCCGCCATTGCCAACCCTTACAAAAGCGAGGAAATCAAGGGGCTGGCGGTCGGCGTGGAAAAGGCCCGCGGCGCCAAATGCGAACGCTGCTGGATTTATGAAGAATCGGTCGGAGCCAATGCGGAGCACCCCACGGTTTGCTCCCGCTGCCTGTCGAATCTGTAGAGAATGGGTCATGGCTAAGAGGCATTGGGCAAAAGGCAATGGGAAATGGGAAAAAGCAGGGCGGGGCTTACAAGTTGTTGCCCATGATATCCCTTTGAGCGGCCATTGCTTGTGACCTTCAGGTTAAGAGGGTTTTGTCT
>CAZVGQ010000097.1:0-5101 GCA_964626775.1 uncultured Smithella sp.
CGAGGGATTTTAAGTCCCTTGCGTCTACCAGTTCCGCCACCCAGGCCGATGCTGATTTCGCGAAAAATCTTGGCGGCATATATTATTTTTGCATAGATGTGTCAAGGATTTGCTCTTTTTGTTTCTTGTGGCCCGTCCGCATTTTATGGTAATGACCTGCATATTTTGAAAGGACTCCTCCATGCACGACATCGACCTGATCATCTCCGGCGGAAAAGCGCTCCTGCTCGACGAGGCAAATAACTGTCTGGACAACGTCGGAATCGCCGTTCAAGATTCTTCCATCATCGACATCGGCCGAAAAGAAGAGATTTTGCAGCGATATACCGCAAAAAAAATAATTGACGCGGAAGGCTCTCTGGTGCTGCCCGGTTTCGTCAACACGCACACGCACGCCGCGATGACCTGCTTCCGCGGAATCGCGGATGACCTGGAGCTGATGGACTGGCTGAACAATTACATGTTCCCGGCCGAGGCAAAAAACGTCAACCCACATCTGGCTTACTGGGGTTCGCTCCTGGCATGCGCGGAAATGATCAAGTCCGGCACGACGACGTTCTGCGACATGTACATCTTTGAAGAGGAAACGGCCCGGGCGGCCAAAGAGGCGGGCGTTCGTTGCCTGGTCGGCGAGGTTCTTTTCGATTTTCCCTCGCCCAGTTGCAAAACGCCCGAGGAAGGCCTTGCCTACACGCGGCGGCTTGCCGAAAATTGGTACAATGACCCGTTGGTCAAAATCATCGTTGAACCGCATTCGCTTTACACCTGTTCGCGGCCGCTGCTGCAGAATGCCAAAATCATTGCTGACGAATTCGGCCTGATGCTGGGGATCCATCTTCTGGAAAATCAGCAGGAGCATGATCAGCTTCTGGAGAAATACGGAAAAAGCCCGGTGGCCTTTATGGACGACATCGGGTACCTCGACGAAAAGCTGCTGGCGTTTCACTGCGTCTATTTAACCATCAACGACATTTCTCTTTTCGCAAAACACGGCTGCAAAGTTTCGCACAATCCCGCCAGCAACATGAAACTGGGAAACGGAATCCCCCCCATCACGGACATGCTGGAAGCCGGCATTACCGTGGGGCTGGGAACGGACGGCTGCGCCAGCAACAACACGCTCGATATGATCAAGGAAATGTCCACGGCGGCCAAGCTGCACAAGGTCGCCATGCTGGACCCGACCGTCATGGACGCCAAAACCGCGATGCGCATGGCCACGATCAACGGCGCAAAGGCCTTGGGCATGGGGCATCTTATCGGCTCCCTTGAAATCGGCAAGAAAGCGGACATCATTCTGATCGGATTGAACAGGCCCCATTTGACGCCGCTGTACAACGCCTATTCCCACATGGTGTATGCGGCGGGCGGCGCGGATGTCGATACGGTCGTCATCAACGGCAAAGTGGTCATGGAAAACCGCCGGCTGCTGACGATTGCGGAAGAGGACGTCATGAATGAAGTCCGCAAAATCGCGGTGGGCGTCAAAAAAAGCATGAACATGTAAAGGAAAGGGTGCGCGTATGTTTCTCAAAAATCGTAAGCATGCATGGATGGGAATATTGCCGCTTCTGGCCGCCGGCTTGTTGTGTTTGCCTTCCGTGTCCCCGGCCGCGGTGAGGGAAGTGACTCTTTTTCCCGATTCGGCAAGGGTTGAAGAAACGGTGAAAATCGATTCGCAGTCCGCGGGCGTAAATAAAAATCAGGTGATTCTGGTTTTGCCGTCGCAGGCGGACCCGGAATCCCTGATGGTTTCTCCGTCTTTGGCCGCGCGCATCAAGATCGACGATATTCGGATCAAGTCCATCGCGCGGATTGACGAAAACAGAATCGCCCAACTGCGCACCCAGTTAAAAAAAACCCAGAACGAAAAAAAGGAGCTCACGGCCCGGCTCAAAGCCCTGGACATCCAGATTCAGTTCTGGCAGGCGCAGACCAAGGCAAAAACCAAAACGGTGACCGAGGCGGACACGCTGGCTTCGGCCATCGGCAGAAGCAGCCGCAAAATATTTTCTGAAAAGAATGCCGTGGAAGCGGAGATGGAAAATATCGACAAGCAGATCAAAGAGATTCAGGAAAATCTGGACCGGGCCGCCGGCAAAAGCGAAAAAGCCTGGGAAGCGACGGTCACCCTGTCCGGAGCCGCGCCCCGTGACGCGTTTTTGAACTACAGCTATACGCTGGGCGGCTGCGGCTGGCAGCCTCTTTACCGCATGGAGGCCCTGCCCTCCTCCGCGAGCGTTCTGTTTTCCTGGGACGCGGAAATCTGGCAATCCACGGGAGAAGAATGGAAAATGGCCCAAATCCATCTGGCCACGCTGCAGCCGGTCCGGACGATCACGCCGCCGGAGCTGCCCCCCTGGATTATCAAGCCGAGGTCGCCTGTGATCTATAAATCAGCGCGGCGGGAAAAAGCCGCATCGGCCATGATGGCAATGGAAGAAGCCAACGACACGTTGGCGGCAGGAACGCAAGCGCCTGTGGAAACCGTCCGCACCACCTATTCCGTCTGGTCCCTGGGAAAAAAGACAGTGACGCCGGGGGACCGACAGCGTCTGAAAATCAAGGAAGAAACCTGGCCGGCGCAGTTTCTTTTCCTGGCGCGCCCCAGCGTTTCCCCTCAGGCCTATCTGCAGGCAAAGATCCAATTGCCGGGACCGGCGGAAATCCCTTCCGGGGAAGCGACGTTCGTCATTGACGGCGCGATCATCGGCAAGCGTCCGTTCGCGCTTGCCGGCTCGGAGGCGGACATCTATTTCGGCAACAGCCCCTTCGTCACGGTCAGCTCTTTGACCGTTGCCGATCAATCCGGCGGCACAAGATTTTTCTCCAATAAACAGACGCGACGGTGGCAGTGGCGCCTGGAAGCCAAAAACACCGGAAACACACCGGTCAAACTGCGCATCGAAGAGCCGGTCCCCCAGCCGCGCGATGAAAGAATCAAGCTGACTTTCAAACATCAGCCCGAGCCTTCGGAAAAAAGCGAGGCAGTCTTCGTGTGGCTGGTCGATCTGCCCGCTTTGCAGAAAAAGAACATTGAAACCGGCGTTGAACTGGAAGCGCCCCAGGACATGGCTCTCGATTTCGGCTGGCGGCGCTGACGGCCGGCGATGACGGGGAAGCATGCTGCCTTCACAACATCCCCATAACGGGCTGATCCGCCGTGTGGAACGCCACGCGCGCGAGATCATGATCGCCGATCGTCATCGCCTGCTGCAAACGCTCAAAACCGCGAATGCCTTTCCGGTCGGGCAACCGGACCGGGCCGCCCTTGCAGTGTCCCGGCTGCAAGGCCGGATTGACGCCTCGCGCCGCCGTGTGCAAAGGCGCGGCCAGTCCGTTCCCGCGTTGAATTTCCCCCCCGAACTGCCCATCTGCGCCAAACGTAAGGCCATCGTCGATGCCATCCGGAAAAATCAGGTCGTCATCATAACCGGCGAAACCGGATCGGGCAAGACGACGCAGATCCCCAAAATGTGCCTGGAGGCGGGGCTGGGCCTGCGGGGTGTCATCGGGCTGACGCAGCCCCGAAGGATTGCCGCCGTCAGCATCGCGGCGCGCATTGCGTCGGAACTTGGCCAGGACTGCGGCGAAGCCGTGGCGTATAAAATCCGCTTTGAAGAAAAAACATCTGCGGAGCCGCTCATCCGGGTCATGACCGACGGCATCCTGCTGACGGAAACGGTCGGGGATCGAAACCTGCTGGCGTACGATACGATCATCGTCGATGAAGCGCACGAGCGCAGCCTCAACATCGATTTCATTTTGGGGTATTTGCGAAGCCTGCTGCAAAAAAGAAAAGACCTGAAGGTGATCATCACGTCCGCCACGATCGACACCGCCAAATTTGCCGAGGCGTTTGACGGGGCCCCGGTCATCGAAGTCTCGGGCCGGATGTATCCGGTGGAGGTCCGCTACCGGCCGCTGGACCCGGCCAAAGAGGAAAAGGGCGAAACGACCTATGTCGACGAAGCCGTGGCCTGCGTGGAAGATTTGCAGCGGGAAAGACGCTTTGAGGACATTCTGATTTTCCTGCCCACGGAGCAGGACATCCGCGAAACCTGCGAACGCCTCGCAAAGCGCTGTTCCGGCCTGGTTTTGCCTTTGTTTGCAAGGCTTTCCTCCGGACAGCAGAAACTGGTTTTCCAGCCCTCCCCCCGGCAGAAAATCATTGTCGCAACCAATATTGCGGAGACGTCCCTGACGATTCCCGGCATCAAATATGTCATTGATTCGGGCCTGGCCCGCATGCTGGAATACAACCCCCGCAGTCAGACCACCGGCCTGCCGGTCAAACCCGTTTCTCAAAGCAGCGCCGAGCAGAGAAAAGGACGCTGCGGCCGCGTTCAGAACGGCATCTGCATCCGCTTGTATGCCCCGGAAAATCTGGCCTCGCGGCCTGTTTATTCAACGCCGGAAATTCTGCGCTCCAACCTGGCCGGCGTGGTGCTGCGCATGCTGTCTTTGAATCTGGGGTTGATCTCCTCTTTTCCCTTTATTGACCGGCCGCAGCCCAAAAGCCTACGCGACGCCGTCGATACCCTGCGCGACCTGGGGGCGATCCGCCGCGACCAAAACGAAGGGGAAGCCGGGCAATACCGGCTGACTCCGATCGGCCGGACCATGGCGCAGTTTCCGCTCGATCCCCGGGTGTCGCGGATGATCCTCGAGGCCAAAAAAAACGACTGTATTGATGAAATCGCCGTGATCGCCGCGGCGCTGAGCATTCAGGACCCCCGCGAAAGGCCCTATGACAAGATCGATCAGGCGGCCGCCGCGCACGCCCGGTTTGCGCATCCGGAATCGGATTTTCTCACGTATCTGCAAATCTGGAACCGGTATTCGGACCATTTCGACCAGATGAAATCCCAAAGCCAGTGGCGCAAATTCTGCCGCGATCATTTTCTTTCCTACCGAAGGATGAAGGAATGGAGGGACGTTTACTCGCAGATCATGGACATCATCGGCGGCAAAGCGGCTTCGCCGGCGCGCAGAAAGCCCGTCCGGACCGAAATGGACCAGACGATTTCCGACAAAATTCATCGTTCGATTCTGAGCGGCTATCTTTCCAACATCGCGCAGAAAAAAGAAAAGAATTTTT
>CAZVGQ010000098.1:0-5039 GCA_964626775.1 uncultured Smithella sp.
TCAAGAATTTTGATCCGCTGCAGTTTATCGATAAAAAAGAAGTCCGCCGCCAGGATAAATTCACCGTTTACGCGCTCGCCGCATCTCAAATGGCGATGGACGACGCGGCGCTGACGCTCGGTCCGGACATTGCCGAGCGGGTCGGCGTGATCATCGGCTCCGCGATCGGCGGCGCCGCTACCTTTGAAGAAGAAGCCCTCGTGCTTCACGCCTCGGGCCCCCGCAAAATTTCCCCCTTCTCCGTTCCGGCCATTCTGGCCAATCTGGCGTCCGGCCATGTTTCCATGCGCTTTGGCGCCAAAGGCCCCATCAATTGCGCCGTAACGGCCTGCGCTTCCGGCACGTCGGCCCTTGGCGACGCTTACAAAATCATCGCTCACGGCGACGCGGATGCGATGATTGCAGGCGGCGTCGAGGCTGCGATCACGCCGCTGGGAATCGCGGGGTTCTGCGCCATGCGCGCGCTGTCTCTGCGCAACGACGAGCCGGAAAAAGCCAGCCGTCCGTTCGACAAGGGGCGCGACGGCTTTGTCATTGCGGAGGGCTGCGGTGTTTTGATTCTGGAAGAACTGTCTTTCGCCCTGAGCCGGGGCGCAAAGATCTACGCGGAGATTATCGGGTACGGCTGCACGTCGGACGCCTATCATCTGGCCGCTCCGCCTCCCGGACATGAAGGCGCGGGCCGCAGCATGAAAGTGGCGATTCGCGACGCAGGCCTGGCGCCCTCCGATATCGACTACATCAACGCCCACGGCACGTCTACCCCCTTAAACGATCTTTACGAAACACAGGCGATCAAGGCGCTTTTCGGCGAGCACGCGAAGAAACTGCTGATCAGTTCGACCAAATCGATGACGGGCCACATGCTGGGAGGCACGGGAGCCGTAGAGGCGATTTTTACCGCCAAGGCGCTTCAGGAGGGCGTCATTCCGCCCACCGTCAATCTGGACGATCCCGACGACGAGTGCGATCTGGATTTTGTGCCGAAGGTCGCCAGGCGCCAGGACATTTCCACGGCTCTGTCCAACAGCTTTGGATTCGGCGGCGTCAATGCCGTTGTCGCATTCAGAAAATATACGCCATAGTTTTCTTAAAAAGGAGTTTTCATTCATGTCTTTTTTGAATCAGGTCGATCCGGAAGTCGCACAGGCCATTCAGTTGGAAACCAAACGCCAGGCGGGAAAGCTCGAACTGATCGCCTCGGAAAATTTTGTCAGCGAAGCGGTCCTGGAAGCCCAGGGTTCGGTGATGACGAACAAGTACGCAGAAGGGTATCCGGACAAGCGCTATTACGGCGGCTGTGAATATGTGGACATTCCCGAAAAGCTGGCCATCGAGCGGTGCAAAAAGCTTTTCGGCTGTGATGAAGTCAATGTCCAGCCCCATTCCGGCACACAGGCCAACATGGCCGTTTATTTTGCCGCCTGCTCTCCCGGGGACACGGTGCTGGGGATGAATTTATCGCACGGCGGTCATCTATCGCACGGCTCTCCGGCGAATTTTTCCGGCAAGTTTTACAAAATCGTCCCCTACGGCGTCAGCCGCGACACGGAAACCATCGATTATGAAGAGCTGGCGAAAATCGCCAGGGAAAGCAAGCCCAAAATGATCGTTGTCGGCGCGAGCGCTTACCCGCGGATCATCGATTTTGACAAATTCCGGGCCGTAGCGGATGAAGTGGGAGCGGTCATCATGGCGGACATCGCGCATATCGCCGGGCTGGTCGCCGTCGGTTTGCACCCTTCGCCGGTCCCCGTCTGCGAGTACGTCACCACGACCACGCACAAGACCCTGCGCGGACCGCGCGGAGGACTCATCATGTGCAAATCCCCCTACATCAAGGTCCTCAACAGCCGCGTTTTCCCGGGAATGCAGGGCGGTCCGCTGATGCACGTCATCGCCGCCAAAGCCGTGGCATTCAAAGAGGCTCTGTCGCCGGAATTCAAGACCTATCAGCAGCAAATCGTGAAAAACGCCCAGGCCATGGCGGCACAGTTGAAAGATGAAGGGTTCCGCCTGGTGTCCGGCGGCACGGACAATCATCTGATGCTGGTCGATCTGACCGCCAAGGGCGTGACCGGCAAAGACGCGCAGGAGGCGCTGGACCGCGCAGCCATCACCGTCAATAAAAACGGAATTCCCTTCGACACACTGGGACCGATGATCACCAGCGGCATCCGGATCGGCACGCCGGCGCTCACGACCCGCGGCATGAAGGAAAATGAAATGCGCCTGATCGCCTCTTTGATTGCCGAGGTAATCCATCACATCGATGACGAGCGGAAGATTCAGGCCGTCGCCGGAAAAGTCAAAACGCTTTGCGACCAGTTTCCGCTCTACGCGCGAAGGATCCAGGGGTAAAAATAAGCCTCCGGCAGGGCACTGGCTGATTGTCAGAAAGCGGAAAGATATGTCGGAAAACAACGAGCCGTCGCGCCGCACGCCGGATCAAGTCCGCTCCCGTCCCGCATGGGACGAGTATTTCATGGACATCATCGATCTGGTTTCCCGGCGCAGCACCTGCCTGAGAAGGGCCGTCGGGGCCGGGCTGGTCCGCGACAAAAGAATTCTGGCCACCGGCTACAACGGCGCTCCTTCCAAACTGCAGCATTGCCTCGAGATCGGCTGCCTGCGCGAGCAGCTTCACGTGCCGTCGGGCGAACGCCACGAATTGTGCCGCGGTCTGCACGCGGAACAAAACGCGATCATTCAGGCCGCACTGCACGGCGTCAGCGCGAAAGGTTCCACGCTTTACTGCACGCATCACCCCTGCGTGATTTGCGCCAAGATGATCATCAATGCCGGTGTCGCGCGCATTGTGATCCGAGACAGTTACAGCGACGCCCTGGCCGCGGATATGCTGCGGGAAGCCGGCATCAGCGTTGAAACATTAAAGACTCCATAAAGGATCGGCACGCGAACGTCATGAAATGTCCTTTTTGCGGCGACGCGGAAAACAAAGTCATCGATTCCCGGATCAGCAAAGACGGCAAGGCCATCCGCCGCCGCCGCGAGTGCATGGGCTGTTCCCGTCGCTTCACGACGTATGAGTACGTGGAAGACATCCTGCCGATGGTCGTCAAAAAAGACGGGCGGCGTGAGCCGTTCGACCGGACGAAAATCCGCAACGGCGTGCGAACGGCGTGCGAAAAGCGGCCGATCAGCACGGAGGACATTGAGAAGCTGGTGGAAAGCGTGGAAGCCGCCTGCCAGGAGTTTCAGGGCGAGGAAATCCCCTCTTCGGCCATCGGCGAGAAGGTGATGGCCGAACTTAAAACGCTGGACGGCGTCGCATACGTCCGGTTCGCTTCGGTGTACCGGCAGTTTCGAGACGTGGCGGAGTTCATGTCCGAGTTGAAGGACCTGTTGAGCAAAGGCAAAAAATAATGTTTACCGGCATTGTCGAAGGATTGGGAAAAGTCGTCCGCCTCACCGTGAAAGGGGCGGATGCCGTTCTGGAAATCGACGCGGGCATCGACATGACACAGGTGTCCCCGGGCGACAGCATCGCGGTCAACGGCGCCTGCCTCACCGTCACCTCCAAAAAAGCGAAGGTCTTCTGCGCCGATGTTTCCGCCGAATCGCTTTCCCGGACCACGTTAAAATACCTGCAGGCGGGGCACAGCGTCAACCTGGAGAAATCCCTGCGCGCCGGCGGATTTCTGGGCGGCCATTTTGTGCTGGGTCATGTGGACGGCACCGGCCGCATTCTTTCCAGAATGCAGAAGTCCGGCTCCATCATCTTTGCCGTTGAATCCTCCGAAGCGCTGTCGCGCTACATCGTGGAGAAGGGATCGGTGGCCATCGACGGCATCAGCCTGACCGTGAACAAGCTTGAAAAAGGCCGGTTTTATGTTAATATCATTCCGCATACGGCCGCCCACACAACGCTTACGGGGAAAAAAGAGGGCGAATGGGTGAATATAGAAACGGATATTCTGGGCAAGTATGTGGAAAAGTTATTGCAAACCCCGCGGGGAATCGATAAGGATTTTTTAGCCGAACACGGCTTTATCAAATAAACGAAGGATGAAACATGGCAGTCAGTAAAATTTCGGAAGCAATCGAAGACATCCGCAACGGGAAGATGGTGATTCTCGTGGATGATGAAGACCGGGAAAACGAGGGCGATCTCTGCATGGCGGCGCAGTTTGTCACGCCGGAAGCGATCAATTTCATGGCAAGGCTGGGACGCGGATTGATTTGCCTGACCGTCAATGAAGACATCGCCTCGCGCCTGAAACTCAACCTGATGGTCAAGGACAATCAGGCGCGTTTCGGCACGGCCTTTACCGTCTCCATCGAGGCACGCCACGGCGTGACCACGGGCATTTCCGCGGCGGACCGCGCCACGACGATTCTGGCGGCGGTCAATCCCGCGGCCAAATCGGAGGATATTGTCAGCCCCGGGCATGTGTTTCCGATTCTCGCGCGCAAGGGCGGCGTTCTCGTGCGCACCGGCCAGACCGAGGGATCGGTGGACCTGTGCCGCCTGGCCGGACTGACGCCGGCGGGCGTGATCTGTGAAGTCATGAAGGACGACGGCACCATGGCGCGCATGCCGGATCTGGAAATCTTCGCCCGCGAGCACCAACTCAAGATCGTCACGATTGCCGACCTGATCGACTACCGGATGCAGCATGAATCGCTCATTCGCCGCGTGGCCGAAGCTTCGCTGCCGACGCTGTACGGCGGCGATTTCAAAATCATTGTATATGAAAACGACGTGGACGACATGCAGCACATCGCGCTGGTCAAGGGGGAAATCCGCAAGGAAGACGAAGTCCTGGTGCGCGTGCATTCGGAATGCTGCACCGGCGACATTTTTGCTTCGGCCCGCTGCGACTGCGGCGATCAGCTTCACCGCGCGATGGAAATGATCGAGGAGGAAGGAAAAGGCGTCATCGTCTATATGCGCCAGGAGGGACGGGGCATCGGCCTGGTCAACAAGATCAAAGCTTACGCGCTTCAGGATGAAGGCCAGGACACCGTCGAAGCCAATATCGCGCTGGGCTTCAAGGCCGATCTGCGGGATTACG
>CAZVGQ010000099.1:0-4994 GCA_964626775.1 uncultured Smithella sp.
CCGGCTTTCAAAAGGTCGAAATACCCGTCGCCTGTGCCGCCGTAAATTTGCGGAATGCCGATTTTGAAAAGTCCGGCCTCACCCATCGCCCGCCACAGGTCCGTTGGGGGTTCTTGCGCGGCCTGCAAATCCACGCGCGTCGCGACATGCCGGGCGGCAAAATCCTCCGCCTGCCTGTATGTTGTAGCGGGTTCGTCTGATTGCGTCATATTTACCTTTTCTTGATCCGGTATTCTTTCCGGCAGAATCGCGTCAGGGAGTGCCTTCTTCATCTCGTCATGGCCATCGATGCTTCCATTTACAATTGACGACGTCTGATGTTGTTACGCCTCGTCCGGCCGGTTGACCCAAGGCTTCCATTTTTGTCCTGGAGGATGCTTTCATCTGACGATGATCTTATTGAATTTCCCTAATGATTCTTCCCTGGCTTAAAAAAGAAAATCCTAAATTCCCCGATAGATCGGTCATGATGGATTCTATCAGGGGTGCGTTGACCGGCTGCCTGGCCATCCATTCAATAATAAAATTGGCGCCTGTTCCGCTCTGATCTTCCCGGGGAATTGTAAAAATAACGGTGGCCAGCGGTTTGATGATTTGTTCATTTGCCAGGAAGCTCTTGCATAATCTGCCTTCCATATTAAAAAGTCAACCTTCGTTATCGTGATATCATGCTTTAGATCCGTGTTATGAATAGCGAGAAGAGCATTGATATTCAGTGGTTGTTTCTGATTGGATGGAATGTTCGAATAAATGGGCATATACAGGACCTGCCCTTTTAATTTTCGTCCGCCCTGATCCGGTATCCTGAGCGTCTCGGGATTGAAAGACATCAACGGCGTGGTGTTCTCCGTTTTGGATTTCGCGGGTTCTTCGATTTTACAGGATATCAGTGTAACGATCACTAAGAGTACAAGGATGACTTTAATCCCTCGCATGGACGCCTCCCCCTTTTTTGAATTCCGGTCTCTGCTGAAATTCTGAGTCATTAGTAAAGTGAACCAACTCGCGTGTCAACTGTATATTTAAAAAAAATCGGCAGTGCGGGAAACTCGTCATCAAGCGGTAAGCCCGTGCCGCTTAGCCCACAAAAGTGTTTTCCGCGAACCATGGCGGCTGAATGGTATAAGCTGTTCAATTTCTTACGGTTATATTCAGTGATTCTGTTTGACAACCGGTTGCCGCTTTGGTAGCTTGCGGTCATCGTGACATCCGAATCGGGTATATAAACCATATGAAGATAACCCTCATTCCCCATGACAGCCGTTTTAAGATTGGTTGGGATCTGCTGATGGTTGTCGCGGTCTTTGTGTCAGCCCTCATCATTCCCTATCGCATCGTCGCCGGCGAGGACCACACGGATCTGCTTTACTGGATCATCACCATCGTTTTCAGTCTGGATATCCTCGTGGCTTTCGGTACGGAAGTGAAGACCGGCCTGCGCGTATTGACGGATCGCAAATCCGTAGCCCGGCATTACATCAGAACCTGGTTTTTGATTGACGTGCTCGCGGCGCTCCCTCTCGCGCCGCTGTTTGAACTCGCCATGCGCGATGATGTATCGGGAACATTCGTGTATCACATTCTGATGCTCTTCAGGATTTTACGGCTTTTGAAACTGGTCAAAATCAACACAACGTTTAGGGCCATCAGCGAACTCATCGATATTGCGCCCGCCCTGATGCGATTGATCGTCTTTTTCTTCTGGTTTGTGCTCATTGCCCATTTCATGGCGCTGGGGTGGATCGCCATCGGCGCCGGTGATGCGGCGCGACCGTTCCAGGACCAGTACATTCGGGCACTGTACTGGTGCACGACTACCATTGCGACCATCGGGTACGGGGACTACGTTCCCAATCACGACAGCAATATTCAGATCCTTTACACCATCGCTGTCCAGATCATCGGCGTCGGCATGTTCGGCTATATCGTGGGCAATGTGGCGACGCTCATCGTCAATATTGACGCGGCGCGGGCGGACTTTCATGCCCGAATGGAAGAAGTCCGCAACTATATGCGTATCAAACAAATCCCCACCTCCATACAGGATCGCGTTAAAAACTATTACCGCTATCTCTGGGAAACCCATCAAGGCATTACCAGCGTAGATTTCATGATGACCCTGCCCCATACGCTCCGCCAGGAAATATCCCTGTTTCTCAACAAAGAAATTCTGGAAAAGGTTTCGCTTTTCCATGGCGCCGATGAGTTTTTTATCCGAGAAGTGATCGAAAAGCTTGAACACATCGTGTTTCTGTCCGGTGATTTCGTGATCCGGCAGGGGGAATTCGGCGACTGCATGTACTTTCTCAGCACGGGCAGGGTGGAGGTGATTGTCGATGAAAAAAGGTGGCTGTGCTGACGGAAGGGTCTCCCTTCGGAGAAACGGCGCTGATTCAGAATGAAAGACGCAATGCTTCCATCAGGGCCGTTACATATTGCGATGTTTACAGACTTTCCCACCAAAGCTTTGAAGAACTGAGAATAAAATATCCGGAATTTAATGAGAGGATTTCTGAAATATCCGCGATGCGGCAACTCTGAATGGAAATCCGGTCTTTGAAACAGAACCTTGCCCCTGACCTAAAAGCCGCGGCGCGTTCCGGATAGCCCGAATCGGGCACTCTCCGCTATGAAAGCAAACAGAGTCCGATGAACGGTTGTTTCATATGACCAGCTCCTCGATGAACGTGAACAACTGGTTGACATTGCGGCAGGCGCGCACTTCGTGGCAGTGGCGCAGGTACGTCCGGATTTCACTGTCGCCCGTGCCCCACAGTTTCTCCGGTTCGGGATTGAGCCAGATGACCCGGCGGCAGCGCTCGCGCATGGCGCCCAGAATCGCGTCTTCCGGATTCATGTAATTCGACCGTCCGTCGCCGACGATGATGAGCGTCGTCTTCTTCGTCAGAAGATCCATGTAGTCTTTTTTAAAATTTCTCAGCGTCTCGCCGTAATCGGTCGGCGCCGAGTAGTGCACGTCCGCTTCTTCCATGACGATGCGGATGGCTTCGGAAATATCCTGCTCTTCAAAGATGCCGGTGACATTCGTCAACTGGTCGATGAAGACAAAACTGTTGACCTTGTCAAAACAGTCCTGAAGAGAATATACGAGATTGAGCATGAAGCGGGCCGCGGCCCAGACGGAGCCGGACACGTCGCACAGGGTGACGATGCGGCTTTTGCGCAGGCTTTTCCGGCGGTATTTGATGTCGAGGGGGACGCCGTCGTATTTGGCCGATGCCCGCAGAGTTTTTTTCACGTCCAGGTTTCCCCGGTCGCGGACGGCAAAGCGCCGGCTGACGATGTTTTTCAGTTTGCGCACCAGCCGGTCGATGGCTTCGCGCATTTCCTCCACCTCCTCGCGGGTGAAGGACGAAAATGCCTTTTCACCGAGGTCGCGAACGCGCTGTTCGTGCGTTTTTACTTTTTTGGCGCCGCCGTCGCCCGCCTGCGGCTCGTAAACCAGAATGGAACGCGCGGCCTCCACTCGCTCTTCAAAATGCGCCGCAAGGTTATGACGGTCCGCCGGCTCCATTTTCAATTCGTTGTTTTCCAGAAGCGCGGCGGCGGCGTTTGCCGCGGCATTGATCTGCAGCAGAACGTTGAAGCGGCTGGCAAGCGGCCCGAGATTGAACCGGGCGGGCGATGCCGCGTCATCCGATTCCAAATGGATCCGGCGCATTTCCGCCAGCAGGGCCATGGGATTTCCGGCCAGAAAATCCACCACGGCATCGTACATCGGGTTGTCATGCGGCTTTTTTCTGAGCAGGTCCGTCGCCTCCCGAATGCGGTCGATCTGGGAGGCCGCCTGCTGCATGTCTTCCGCGTTGACGCGCATTTCATGAAAAAAGAGATGGTAGAGGCGTTCGAAGTGCTTCAGTTCCCGCAGGCTCTTGGCAAAATTGGCCCGCAGCAGGGCCTTGAACTGCAGCTCATCGGTCGGGTCGATCAGCTCGAGCTGTTTGAGCGTGTCGAGGACTTCGGACGTAGAAACGCGCAGCCCCGAGGCCCGGCAGCAGGAAACAAATTGCCCAATCAACTTGACCATAAATCACCACGGCGGAATTCCGGAGTCACGCTCCTGAAAGAGGGTGGTCTGCCGGTCGGGTCTTGACGGCCTGTTGCCCGAATATCCTTGTCTTTTCCGGGACGGGAAACGTGATGAAAGCTTCATCCGGTCCCGGCGACCACCCGGTCGATGTTTTTCCGCACTTTTTCCAGATCCGCCTGGTATTTGCAGATGACGTTGAGGGTTTCCGAGATGACTTCCGGCGTCAGTTCGGTAATCTGCAGCGCCAGAAGCGATTGCGCCCAGTCCAGGGTTTCGGAAATACTGGGGCTTTTTTTCAGATCCAGCGTGCGGATTTTGCGGATCGAATCCACCAGGACGGAACAGAGTCTTTCCTCGATGTCCGGAATTTTGAGGCGGACAATCGAGATTTCCGTATCGCGCGCCGGATAATCGATGTAGAGATGAACGCAGCGGCGCTTGAGAGCGTCGCTCATGTCGCGATAATTGTTGGACGTGAGCAGGACAAAGGGGATTCGGACGGCCGTGCGCGTTCCCAGTTCGGGGATGGAAACCTGAAAATCGGAAAGCAGCTCCAGCAGAAAGGCCTCGAATTCCGGATCGGACTTGTCCACTTCATCCAAAAGCAGCACAACAGGCTTCGCCGAGCTGATCGCCTGCAGAAGCGGACGCGGCTGGATAAAACGATCGGAAAAGAAAGCGTCTTCCTGGGCGGCGATCGCATCGACCGCTTCGGTAAGCGTTGCGGTGGCGCCGATGATGTCGTTGATCCGGTCCTTGACCATCTGTGTGTAGAGAAGCTGCTTGGCGTATTCCCATTCATAGAGGGCTTTGGCCTCGTCCAGGCCTTCGTAGCACTGGAGACGGATCAGTTCGCGCCCCAGACTGCGAGCCACCGCCTTGGCCAGCTCCGTTTTGCCGACGCCCGCCGGCCCTTCGATTAAAACGGGCTTCTGTGTCGCCT
>CAZVGQ010000100.1:0-4977 GCA_964626775.1 uncultured Smithella sp.
GTGTTCCGGCTTGGTCAAAAGCGGATCGCGGGCAACCAGGGCAAAGGCGTCCTCTTTGGCGTCGTTGAGAATGCGCGCGTCGCGGATAATGCTGGCAATGCGGAAATCGGGCATTCCGGACTGCCTGGTTCCCAGAAAATCCCCCGGCCCGCGAATGGCCAGGTCTTCGTCGGCCAGGACAAAACCGTCGGTGGTTTTTTCCATAACCTTGAGACGTTTTCGTGCGTCACCCGATGCTTTGTAGTCGGCAAGCAGAATACAGGTGGACGGAATGTCGCGGCGGCCCACGCGGCCGCGCAGTTGATGAAGCTGCGACAGGCCGAAGCGCTCCGCGTGTTCAATCACCATCAGCGAGGCGCGCGGCACGTCGATGCCCACCTCAATCACGGTCGTGGAAACGAGGATCGCGATTTGATTTTCCATAAAGTCGCGCATCACCGCGTCTTTTTCCCGGTCCTTCATTCTGCCGTGAATCAGGCCCACGCGGACATCCGGAAAAATGTCTTTCTGCAGATGTTCGGCCATTTTTGTCGCGTCTTTCAGATCCAGATTCTCCGACTGCTCCACCAGAGGGTAGACGATGAACACCTGACGGTTTCCGGCCAGCTCTTTGCGGATAGCCTCGTACACCGCGTCTCTTCTGTTTTCCCCCATCACGACCGTGCGCACCGGTTTTTTGCCCGGCGGCATTTCGTCGATCACCGACACGTCCAGATCACCGTAAACCGTCATGGCCAGCGTTCGCGGGATCGGCGTGGCGGTCATCACCAGCACATCCGCCCAAAGGCCTTTGTTGCGCAGCGTTGCCCGCTGCAAAACGCCGAAGCGATGCTGCTCGTCGATCACGACCAGTCCCAGCTTCTTGAAGTCCACGTCCTCCTGAATGAGGGCGTGCGTCCCAATGACGATATCGGCTTCGCCGGACCGAATGCGCTCCAGCGCCTCGGCGCGCGCCGCACCGTTCATGCCGCCGGTCAGCAACACCACGCGCAGTCCGACCGGCGCAGCCCACGCGGACAGCGTCGCCTCGTGCTGCCGGGCCAGAATTTCCGTGGGCGCCATCAGCGCGGCCTGATACCCGTTTTCGCACACGGTTACCATAGCCGACATGGCCACCAGTGTTTTCCCGCTCCCCACGTCGCCCTGCAGAAGACGGTTCATGGCCGTCGGCGCCCGCAGGTCCCTTTGAATTTCCTCCACCACCCGCTTTTGCGCGCCGGTCAGATCAAAGGGCAGTGAGGTGTAAAATTTCGCCGGCAGATTTCCTTCGATGGAAAAGGCAATGCCCCTGTCCAGAACGCGCCCGGATTTCTTGACGGCCATTCCCAGTTGAAAAAAGAAAAACTCGTCATAAATCAGGCGACGGTGCGCCTCGGACCGCTCGTTGAGAAAAGGTTCCATTTCCTCGTCGCTTCCGGGAAAGTGGACATTTACGAGGGCCTCGCGGATGTTGATCAGGCTTCGTTTTCGGCAAATGTCCGCGGGAATCGGCGAGGCGATATAGCGCGAATAATTTTCCAGCGCTAAGGCCATGACTTTCCGGATGTATTTCTGGTGCAGACCTTCCGTTTCCGAATAGACCGGAACGATGCGTTTGAAGTTGAGCAGGTTTTCCTCATCCTCTTCGTCCAGAATTTCATAGTCCGGATGAATCATGGATTTGCCCGTGTAGCCGGGCATTACGTTGCCGGTAAGAATTACGCGGGTCCCCTTTTTAAAAGCGCCTGTCAGGTGGGACATTCGGCCTTTGAACCACTTGGCCGTGAGGATTCCGGTATCGTCGCTCACGGCGACTTCCAGAATCCTTCTTTTTCCGTAATAGCGGAAGGCAGCCTCCGAAACAGCGGCCACGACCGTCTGGGTCTTGTTCGTTTCCAGCTTGTGAATTTTGCGGATCTCCCGGCGGTCTTCATAGGTCCGGGGCAGAAAGTACAGCAGGTCTTCGACCGTCTGGATTTTTTTTGCGGCAAACCGCAGCGCCATTTTCGGTCCGACACCCTTCAAATACTGCACCGGTGAAGACAGTTTTTCCGAGGAGACCCTGAGGTCATCGATCCTGGCGGCAATCTGCTCTTCCTGGAGTTGGGCGGCCGGATTGCGCGCGTCAAAATTGTCGGCGGCGTATTTGAGACGTTCCAGAATGAGCGCGGCTTCGGCGATGCTGGTTTTCTTCCCGTCCTCATTCTTTTCGTCATACTCCTGAAAAATTCGCATCATGTGGTCCAGGGCGGGACCGAAAATATTTTTCGCGGCGGGAGGAATGGCGGCAATCTGCAAAGCGATCAAACCGGACAGGGATTTTCCCAGATTCCTGATGTTCGGGAGATTTTTAAATTGATCTTTCGCTGCAAAGGCGAGAGGCTGCTCGATGCGCTGCAGATTCTTTTTAAAAGACTCCATTTCGTTCCTCTCCGGAAACGGAAAACGCAGGAAATGATTTGTTTATTTTTTTTAACAAATAAATTTTGTTTGCGCAAGTCAAGGATTGACACGCAGGCGGATTTACGTTAAATCCTCTTCGTCATCTATCACTTGAAAAATAAACCTGTGTTTCATGGAGCGCTATGCCAAATAAATCCGTAAAATCAAAACCTTCTACGTATAAAGATTCTGGTGTGGACATTGAAACGGCCAATGCTTTTGTCGAGCGCATCAAGCCCCTGATCAAAACGACGGCCCGCAAGGAAGTATTATCCGGCATCGGCGGTTTCGGCGGTTTGTTCCGCTTTGACGCCGCCAAAACCAAAAACCCCATTTTGGTTTCCTCCACCGACGGCGTGGGAACCAAGCTTAAAATTGCGCAGCTGATGGACAAACATGACACGGTCGGCATCGATCTGGTGGCCATGTCGGTCAATGATGTGGTTGTTCAGGGAGCGGAGCCTTTGTTCTTTCTGGATTACCTGGCCACCGGAAAAATCGAACCGGAAAAAAGCGTTCAGATCGTGGAAGGCATCGTCCAGGGCTGCAAGCAGGCCGGCTGCGCGCTCCTGGGCGGGGAGACGGCTGAAATGCCGGGGTTCTATCCACCGGGCGAATACGACCTGGCCGGATTCGCCGTTGGGGTGGTGGAATCGGAAAAACTCATCGACGGCTCCACGATCAGCATCAACGACTGCGTGATCGGTCTGGCCTCCAGCGGTTTGCACAGCAACGGCTTTTCGCTGGCCCGCAGGGTCCTTCTGGAAAAAGGCAAACTTTCCGTAACGGATAACGTTTCGGGTCTCGCGAGAACCGTCGGCGAAGAGCTGCTCGAGCCGACCCGCATTTACGTCAAGCCCCTCCTGAATGTCTTTAAAAGCTTTCAGGTTAAGGGACTCGTCCACATTACCGGCGGCGGTTTCTACGACAACATTCCACGCGTCATTCCCGATGTCTGCCGCTGTGTGATCAGGCGAGGCAGCTGGGAGATTCCACCGGTCTTTTCCGTCATTCAGGACATCGGCCATGTCGAGGAACAGGAGATGTTCCGCGTCTTCAATATGGGCATCGGCATGATGATGATCGTTCCGGAAAAGGAAACGCAGGAAATTCTAGACCGTCTCAAGGGATTGGGGGAAAACCCCTGCCTGCTCGGCGCGATAGAAAAGAGGGACGAAAACGGGCCTCCGGTCTGTTTTACGGATCTGTGAGGCTCCTCTATGGCGGATTTTTTAAAGCTGGGCGTCCTGATTTCCGGAAGCGGCTCCAACCTTCAGTCCATCATCGATCAGATCGAACGGGGGGCGCTAAACGCTCGAATTACCATGGTTGTCAGCAATAAACCCGAAGCCTATGGCCTGACCCGGGCGCGAAAGCATGGAATTCCTCAAACGGTTTTAAACCATCAGGATTTTGAAAACAGGGAAGATTTTGACCGCGAACTGCTCCGCGTTTTGCAAACCGCCGGCGTGGAACTGGTGGCGCTGGCCGGATTCATGCGGATCCTCACGCCGTATTTTCTGCGCGCCTTTCCGGATCGGATCATCAACATTCACCCCGCCCTGCTGCCTTCTTTCCCCGGAACACACGTTCAGCGCAAAGCGCTGGATTACGGAGTCCGGTTTTCCGGCTGCACGGTTCATTTTGTCGACGAAGGCGTGGACACGGGACCGATCATTATTCAGGCGGTTGTGCCCGTTCTTGAAGGCGACACGGCCGAGACGCTGGCGGCCCGGATTTTAAAGGAAGAGCACAAAATTTACCCGCAGGCCATCCGTTATTTCGCCCAAGGCCGCATCGTCAAAAACGGCCGCCGCGTTGAAATCAAAGGCATCGAAAATCATGACGCCGCGCTTTGCAATCCGCCCATGGACCGCTGAGCGGCCGCTTCCCGCCGGCCTGTTTTGGAGGAAAATTCGTGTATGATCTGCTGGTGACAGGCGATGATCTCGCTTCCCATGTGGCTGCCGCCTATGCAAGCCGCAAAGGCCTGAAAACCCTCCTGGTCGCCCCCTGCGGACTGGGCGGGCTGCAGATCATCGGCGACTTCGTTTTTAATCTTGATCCCGCGCCGATGACCGGTCTGGCTTCCGGTCAGCCCGGCTATGCCGTGCTCGCCGAGCTGGGAATTGAGATTCCAGAAACGTATTCGACCTCCATCAGTCCTGCGTATCAGGTGCTTCTCCCCGGCCACCGGATTGATTTTTATTCAGAGCCGGACGCTCTTCTTTCCGAACTGGTCCGGGAATTCCCTGAGCGGGAGGCGGACCTCCGCGACTTTTACAGCAGCGCAAGGGAAGCTTCTTCCGTTTTTCGGGACTGGCTCGCCGAACATCCGCGGGTTCAGCCGCAAACCCTGAAGGAATACTTTTCCTATCTGAAAACATTTCCTTTCATGCTGCAGTACAAATTTGCCGCCGCCCGGTTTGATAAAATGCTCTCGCGGGACGCAGCGCTGGAAAAAGTATGGGAAGCGCAGCAGGCATTGCTTTCGCTGAATACGGACGATTTGTTTTCCTTTGCCTCCGCTTTTCAATACAGCGCGCCGCTGCGCGG
>CAZVGQ010000101.1:0-4962 GCA_964626775.1 uncultured Smithella sp.
TCTGGTGCATAATCCGGAAATAGTGCGGCGCGCAGGTCGCTTTGAGCTGGATTTCACACGTCAGGCTTTCTTGGTAAAACCAGTGGAGCGTCTCTTCGTAATCCGCCGCGGTGATCGCCTGCTGCGCAAGGTCCTTTCCCCGACCGGTGGGCACCAACAGAAAGATGTGGTGCGCCGCCGCGCCGATGCGAAGCGCCAGATCGTGAATGGCTTTGATTTGATGAAGATTGGCGGTAGTAATCGTCGTGTTGATTTGAAATTCCATTCCGGCGGCCTTCATTGCCTCAATGCCGGTGAGTGCGCCTGAAAACGCGCCCGGCTGCCGGCGAAACACGTCATGGCTTTTCGCGTCGAATCCGTCGATGCTGATGCTTACCCGCTGAATGCCGGAATCGATCATTTTTCGAACCGTGGCTTCATCGACCAGCGTGCCGTTGGTCGCCATGACCATGCGCAGGCCTTTTTGCGTGCCGTAGGCCGCCAGGTCAAAAATATCGGGCCTCAGAAGCGGCTCACCGCCGGTGAGAATGATCACGGGTTTTGCTGCCGTCGCAATGTCGTCCATCAAGCGCAGGCACTCTCCGGTGGATAACTCCCCCGGATAGGGGCCGAGATGCGACGCGGCGCGGCAGTGCACGCAGCTCAGATTGCAGCTTCGCGTCACTTCCCACGCAATCATGCGCACGGTATTCCCTTTCCCCTCTTCACTCTTCACTTTTCACTTTCTCACTTTTCACTTCGCGAGCGTCTTCGCCAGATCTTTCGCCCAGTAGGTAATGATCATGTCCGCACCGGCGCGTTTGATGGCCGTGACGCTCTCCAGCATGGTTTTTTCCTCATCGAGCCAGCCCAGCTTCGCCGCGGCTTTGATCATAGAATATTCGCCGCTCACGTTGTAGGCGGCGAGCGGCAGATCGAATTCCTGTTTGGCCCGGCAGATGATGTCCAGATAGGGCAGCGCCGGCTTCACCATGATGATGTCCGCGCCTTCGGTGACGTCGAGCGAGATTTCCCGAATGGCCTCATCGGAATTGGCCGGGTCCATCTGATAGGCCTTGCGGTCGCCGAACTGCGGCGCGCTTTCTGCCGCCTCGCGAAACGGCCCGTAAAACGAGGAGGCGTACTTGGCGGAATAGGCCATAATCGGAATGGTTTCCAGCGCGTTTTCGTCAAGGATTTCACGGATGGCCGCAATCTGCCCGTCCATCATGGCCGACGGCGCCACCATGTCCGCGCCGGCTTTCACCTGCGACAGGGCTGTTTCCGCCAGAACTTCCTGCGTGGCGTCGTTTTGCACTTCGCCCTTTTCGATGATGCCGCAGTGGCCGTGGCTCGTGTATTCGCACAGACAGACGTCCGTGATCACCAGCATGTCCGGAGCCTCGTTTTTGACACGCTTCACAGCCTGCTGGACGATCCCGTCTTTGGCAAACGCCCCGGTTCCCTGCTCATCCTTCCGGTCCGGAATACCGAAAAGCAAAAGCGCGGGGATGCCCAGCGCATAAGCCTCGCGCGCTTCCTTCGCGATCTGGTCCACCGACATCTGAAACTGCCCCGGCATGGACGAAATGGGTTTTTTCACATCCTTGCCCGGCACCGCGAAAAGCGGATAAATCAGACCGTCCACGCTCAGGCGCGTTTCGCGCACCAGCCTGCGGAAGTTGTCGTTTTTTCTTAACCGGCGTCCCCGGTATTCAGGAAATTGCATACTTTACTCCTTATTTGATGATATTTCTTCGTCGGTCAGATAGCAGGCGGGATCCGGTCCCCAGACGTCGCCTGCCGACTCGGCCCGCGCTCGAAAGTTCCCGCCGCACACGGAAAGCCACACGCACGTCGCGCAGCGGCCGGTGACGTATTTCTTTTTCTCCTTCAGCTTCATCAGAAATTCATTTTTTTCGTCCGTCCAGATTTCGCTGAAGGGCCGCTTCCGGATATTGCCCAGCGACTGGTTGCGCCAGAACTGATCGGGATACACTTCGCCGTCCCAGCTCACACAGCCGATGCCGACACCGGTGGAGTTGCCCTCATTCATTTCCAGAAGCTCTAGAATTTCCGCCGCGCGCGCCGGGTCCTTTTCCTTCATCTTCAGATACAGGTAAGGCCCGTCGGCGTGATTGTCCACCGTGAGGATTTCGGGCGCCAGTCCGTCGTCAAACATGGCCTTCGTCTTGTCGGCGATGAGGTCCAGCAGCCGCCGGGACTCCTCGTGCGCCAGGTCCTCTTCTCGCAGCTTCGAGCCGCGGCCGGAATACACCAGGTGGTAAAAGCACATCCGTTCGATCTTTTCTTTTCTGAGCAGGTCGAACATGGCCGGCACATCGGCCACGTTGTGGCGGTTGACGGTGAAGCGCAGACCCACCTTGATGCCCGCTTCCCGGCAGTTGCGAATGCCTTCGATGGCTTTTTCAAACGCGCCTTTTCTGCCGCGGAAACGGTCGTGCGTCGGCTGCAAACCGTCGAGGCTGACGCCGACATACGAAAGGCCGATTTTTTTGAGTTCGGCGGCGATGTCTCTGGTAATGAGCGTGCCGTTGGTGGAGATGACCGCGCGCATGCCCTTGTCCGTCGCATACCTGGCCAGTTCGAGCAAATCCTTCCGCATCAGCGGTTCGCCGCCGGAAAACAGCAGGACCGGCGATCCGAAAGCCGCCAGGTCATCGATCATGCTTTTGGCTTCTTCCGTCGTCAGCTCATCGGGATAGTCGATGTCGGCCGAGTTGGAATAGCAGTGGATGCATTTGAGGTTGCAGCGGCGCGTCATGTTCCAGACCACCACCGGTTTCTTGTCCGCCGAAAATTGCAGCAGATGCGACGGCAGCCGTCCCGAGTGCCGGTTGTAGCGCAGCACGTCGGAGGGCTCCACAGCCCCGCAGTATAGTTTGGAAATGCCGATCATGGACTGTCCTTTCCTTCCTGATGTTTAAAGTGATCGACGAGTGCCCGGACCAAGCCTTCCATTGTGTATTCGTGCTGGAGGATATCGATTTTAAATCCCGCTTTCGTAGCAGTCCCGGCCGTTACAGGACCGATGCAGGCCACTCGGACGGAGGGCGGCAGCTCAAAATCCTTTCCCATGATGTCCACCAAATTCGTCACTGTGGAGGAGCTGGTAAACGTGATCACGTCCACGTCGCCCACCGCAAACCGCGCGGCCAACTCTTCTTTTTTCCGCCCGGAATTCACCGTCCGGTAGGTTGTGGCCACGATAACTTCAGCGCCCATTTTTTTAAGGCCTTCAGGCAAAAGATCGCGGGCTTTAGCCGCGCGGGGAATCAGAATTTTTTGGCCTTGAATGTTCAGGGCGGCAAAGGATTTTAAAATACCTTCGGCAATGAACTCCTCCGGCACCAGATCCACCCCGATGCCCCGGGCATCCAACTGTCTTGCCGTCGCCGGCCCGATGCAGCAGATTTTGACGCCCTTGAGATCGCGCACGTCTTTGCCCTTTTGCCGCAGGCGCTCGAAAAAGAAATGCACGCCGTTGGCGCTGGTGAAAATGATCCACTGGTACGACTCCAGTTTTTCCAGGGCCGTGTCCAGTCCGCTCCAGTCGGACGGCGGTTCGATGGCAATCGTCGGAAACGCGATCGGCCGCGCGCCTTCAGCCGCCAAAAGCTTCGCCAGATCGTCGGCCTGTCGTTCGGGCCGCGTAATGACCACGCCTTTGCCGAAAAGCGGCTTGGCGTCAAACCAGCTAAGTGTATCGCGCAGATCAACCACCCGTCCTACCACCAGAATGGCGGGCGGTTTGAATCTGTTGGCGCGGGCCAGTTCCTCAATGTTCGCCAGCGTGCCCGTCAGCGTTTGCTGTTCGGGCAGCGTGCCCCGGCGAATCAAAGCCGCCGGCGTCTCCGAAGGTTTTCCGTGCGAGATCAATGCGTCGGTGATCTGACCAAGATTTTTCACGCCCATCAGAAACACCAGCGTCCCGATGCCCGCAAGCACCTGCCAGTCGATGTCGCTTTTTTCCTTGGTCGGATCTTCATGGCCGGTGACAAACGCCACCGTCGAGGTGACCCCCCGGTGCGTGAGCGGAATGCCCGCATAGGCAGGCACCGCGATCGCGGAGGTCACGCCGGGGATGACTTCAAAGGGGATGCCGCGGGTCGCCAGTTCTTCCGCTTCCTCACCGCCGCGCCCAAAGATAAAGGGATCGCCGCCCTTGAGGCGCGCCACCGTGCGGCCATCCAGGGCTTCCCGGACCAGAAGGTCGTTGATTTTGTCCTGCGTCAGCGTGTGGTCCCCGCCCTGCTTGCCCGCGTAGATTCTGCGCGCTCCGGCCGGCGCGTAGGCCAGAAGCTCTTCATTGACCAGATTGTCGTAAACCACCACATCGGCAAGCTTCAGGGCCTCCACCGCCCTGAGCGTGATGAGGCCCGGGTCTCCCGGCCCCGCACCGATGATATATACTTTACTCTTTTTCATTTTACTCCATCAAATCCAGCAGACGGCGGCCGCCTTTTTCCAGAAGCATCTCCGCAAGCCTTCGTCCCATCGCTTCGGCTTCGCCCGGATCGCCCCAAACCTTGTCGCGCAGCACTTCCCCGCCGTTGGGCGCGGCCAGCAGGCCTTCCAACGTCAGGCGTTTGCCTTCCATGAGACCGTAGGCGGCAATCGGCAGGCGGCAGCCGCCGCCCAGCGCCCGCAGATAGGCGCGCTCCGCCGTCACTTCCGCTTCGGTCACGGCATGGTTGAGCCTCGCGCAAAGCCCCGCCAGCTCCGCATCGCTTTTTCTCACCTGGAGTCCCAGAGCGCCCTGGCCCACCGCCGGCAGCATGATTTCCGTCGGCAGAAACTGCGTCACCGCTTCTGAGTAGCCCAGACGCTTGACGCCCGCCGCGGCGAGAACCACGCCGGTGAGGTTTTCCGTTTCGATCTTTTTCAGGCGCGTGTCAATGTTGCCTCGCAGCGGAACAATCTCCAGATCCGGCATAAACGATTTCAACTGCGCGCCGCGCC
>CAZVGQ010000102.1:0-4933 GCA_964626775.1 uncultured Smithella sp.
CCATCACGGCGGGAACAAAAGCGTCCGTGCCGTCGGAAATGGCGTCCGCTTCGGCCTCGATGGCGTTTTCCAGAAACTTGTCGATCAGAATGGGCCTCTCGGGGGTGACGTCCACGGCGGCTTCGACATAGCGCTTGAGCATCTGCTCGTCATGAACCACTTCCATGCCGCGGCCGCCCAAAACATAGGAGGGGCGAACCATCAGCGGATAGCCGATGCCGTTCGCCACACACAAGGCCTCTTGAAGATTGCTGGCCATCCCGGATTTCGGCATGGGGATGCCCAGTTTGTCCATCATGGCGCGGAAGCGGTCCCGGTCTTCGGCCAGATCAATCGTCTCCGGAGACGTGCCGATGATCTTCACGCCGGCCTTCGCCAGATCCGCCGCGATGTTGAGCGGCGTCTGCCCGCCGAACTGGACGATCACGCCGTCCGGTTTTTCCTTCTCATAAATGCTCAAAACGTCTTCGACGGTGAGCGGTTCGAAATACAGCTTGTTGGACGTGTCGTAGTCGGTGGAAACGGTTTCAGGGTTGCAGTTGACCATGATCGATTCGATGCCTTCGTCGCGCAGGGCAAAAGCCGCGTGCACGCAGCAGTAGTCGAACTCAATCCCCTGGCCGATGCGGTTGGGGCCGCCGCCCAGCACCATGACCTTGTGGTTTTTGGACGCGCCGACCCGGTCCGGGGCATTGTAGGTCGAATAGTAATAGGCCGCGTTCTCGACGCCGCTCACCGGCACGGCGTCCCAGGCCTCGGCCAGCCCCGCCGCCAGGCGCTGCTTGCGGATCTCTTCTTCCTTCCTGTCCAGAATCTGGGCCAGATAGCGGTCGGAAAATCCGTCTTTCTTCGCCTCAACCAGCAGGTCATCGGGCAGTTTTTTGCCTTTGCAGGCCAGGATTTTTTCTTCCAGCGCCACCAGTTCCTTCATCTGCTCGATGAACCATTTCTTGATGTGGGTCTTGGCGTGCAAAGCGTCAATCGACGCACCTTTACGCAGGGCTTCATACATGATGAACTGCCGCTCGCTGGAAGGCTCGCTGAGCAGCTCCATCAGCTCATCGAGCGGCCGGGCGTGAAAGTCTTTTACAAATCCCAGGCCGTAGCGCTTCTTTTCCAGAGAGCGGATGGCCTTCTGAAACGCCTCCTTATAGTTCTTTCCGATGCTCATGACTTCGCCCACGGCGCGCATCTGCGTTCCGAGCTTGTCCACCGCGCCCGGGAATTTTTCAAAATCCCAGCGGGCGAACTTCACCACGACGTAGTCGCCCGACGGCGTGTATTTATCCAGCGTGCCCTCGCGCCAGTAGGGAATTTCATCCAGCGTGATGCCGGAGGCCAGAATGGAGGAGATGAGCGCAATCGGAAAACCGGTGGCCTTGGAGGCCAGCGCCGACGAACGCGAGGTGCGCGGGTTGATTTCGATGACGACCACGCGGTCCGTCTTCGGGTCGTGCGCGAACTGCACGTTGGTTCCGCCGATGACCTGGATGGCCTCGACGATGTCATAGGAATATTTCTGAAGGCGCTTCTGCAATTCTTCGGAAATCGTCAGCATCGGCGCGGTGCAGTAGGAATCGCCCGTGTGGACGCCCATCGCATCGACGTTTTCGATAAAGCAGACGGTGATCATGTGATTCTTTGCGTCGCGGACGACTTCCAGTTCCAGCTCCTCCCAACCGATGACGGATTCTTCGATCAGAATCTGGCCGATGAGGCTGGCGGAAATGCCGCGGCTCGCGATCAGCCGCAGTTCTTCCAGATTGTAAACGATGCCGCCGCCCGTGCCGCCCATGGTGTAGGCCGGGCGGATCACCACCGGATAGCCCATTTCGGCGGCGATCTTTTCGGCTTCCTCCACGGAGGTGGCGGGCTTGCTTTTCGGCATTTCAATCCCCAGTTTGTTCATCGCTTCCTTGAACGCGATGCGGTCTTCGCCGCGTTCGATCGCGTCCACCTGAACGCCGATGACCTTGACGCCGTGTTTTTCCAGAATGCCCCTGCGGTGAAGCTCGGAGGTCAGGTTGAGGCCGGTTTGACCGCCCAGATTGGGCAGAATCGCATCGGGTTTTTCATTTTCAATGATCTCCGTCAGCGTCTGGGCGTTGAGCGGCTCGATATACGTAACATCGGCCATGCCCGGGTCCGTCATGATCGTAGCCGGGTTGGAATTGACCAGGACAATCCGGTAGCCGAGCTTGGAGAGGGCCTTGCAGGCCTGGGTTCCCGAGTAGTCAAATTCGCAGGCCTGACCGATCACAATCGGTCCGGAGCCGATAATCAGCACTTTTTTAATGTCTTCGCGTTTTGCCATAATGGTTCCTTTACGTATTTTTATTTCCGGGATACTCCGCCTCCACGGAAATGGCGATGCCGCCGCGAACGGCGAATTGGGCCGTCACCTTGCACCAGCGGGGCGAAAGCGCGGCCACCAGGTCGTCCAGAATGATGTTGGTGAGATGTTCATGAAAAACGCCTTCGTTGCGGAAGGACCAGAAGTAGAGTTTGAGCGATTTCGATTCGACGATTTTCTTATCCGGGATATATGCGATGATAATCTTGGCAAAGTCCGGCTGGCCGGTCATGGGGCACAGGCAGGTAAACTCTTCCGTAGAGAGAGTGACGGTATAGCTGCGTTTGGAGCGATTGGGAAACGTTTCCAGTTTGCGGACGGGCTTCGCTTTTTCACCCGATCCCAAAAGGGAAAGTCCGGCCAGATCGCTTTTTTTCGAGAGTTTTTCCATGCATTTCTCCTGCGCCGCAAGGGCTACCCTGTTTACCGGAAATTCATTCGGTTTTCAAGTTTATTCGGTTGCCAAAGGGTTTTTGGATGTGGTAGAGATAAACCAGCCACCAAAAAACCTCAAGGAGGCAACGCTCATGGCCGAAACACCGATCACCCCGCCCGAAAATACCTGGAAGTGCAGCAACTGCGGGAACACCGTCGTGCAGGCTGCGCCGCCGCAAACCTGCCCTGTCTGCCGACAGAAATGCGAATTTCTGAATGTCACCTGCTACCAGCCGGAATGCGGCTTCACCGGGATGGATAACCGGCTGAAACCCGCAAAATAAGCCTCGCCGGCCAACGCCTCAACGACTCCTGAAAAGCCCCGTCCAGCTTCCTGACAACGCTAAAATATTGCTTGACAAAACGGCAACGCCTGAATAAGTACAACCAACGCTCGTTGTATGCATGGGCTCCTGCCCGTTTCAATACCTGAAGTTGCGGGAAGGGTGGCATAAAACTTCGGTGTTATCGGGGATTGCCTGGACACTCTCCCGCCCCGGATCGCCCGTATCCCCGGCGATCCGGTCTTCATTCAGGCCCGGATGGGGATACGCGAACAAAGAAGGCATGCATGTTTTATGCGGGCGCGAGGAACAAACTAAGGAAAGATTTTCAGCCGAGCCATGAATTTATGGCCGGAAACTATTATTGAAGAAAGGGGATAAAGCAATGAAGAGTTGGAAAGTGTTATGGTGTTCGGTGTTCGTCTTTGCGTTGATGGTGTGGGGAACGACCGCGTCAGCCGCGGAGATCGGAATCGGTTTTACGGGGCCCTTGAGCGGGCCGGCCGCCGAGTACGGCCAGGATTGCTACAACGGCGTGGACATGGCGGTAAAAGAAATCAATGCCGCGGGCGGCGTAACCGTCCATGGCAAAAAATATACCTTCAAGCTGGAAAAACTGGATGACCGGGCCGATCCGACCCTGGCAAAAAATAATGCGATTCGGTTTGTCAGCCAAAACAAGGCTATTGCCGTTTTCAACCCCGTTGCCACAACGATCGGCGCCCTGATGGCGATACCCGAACAGAATTTCATCATCGCGGCCTTCTCCAGCGTCCATACGATCATGGAGAAGGGTCATCCGATGATCATCAATCCCGTTCCCAATTTTGTCGCTTACGCCAAAAACTTCTCCATCATCGCCTGGGACAAGGGCTGGAGAAACGGTGCAATGGTGGTAACCCTGGGCGCATACGGAGATGCGTGGCGCCACGTCTTTAAGGCCGTCTGGGAGAAAAAAGGCGGGAAAATTCTGGCCGACAAACCGGCCAATTACTACACGGAAACGGACTTTTCCGCTCAGTTGACGGCGGCAATCGCCACCAAACCCGATTTCTTGGTCGTGGGCGGTCCTTCAGCCCCCACCGCCCTGGTGATTGAACAGGCCAGAAGCCTGGGCTTCAAAGGCGGGTTCGTTCTGATCGATCAGGCCAAGCCGGATTACATCGCCAAAACGCTCGGCAACAAACTGAATCTTCTGGAAGGAATGATCAGCACGGGCGACATCAAACGCCTGCCCCTGCCCATTATGGCGGCTTACAGCAAAAAATATAATGCGGCATACAAAGGATCCGTGGTCAATGCGGAAAACTGCCTGAATTACAATATGATGCACATCATCGCGCGCGCCATTACCGCGTCGCAGTCGCTGGATGCCAAGGTGGTCCGCCAGAACATTTACAAAGCCTTGCCGACGGCCGGCGACAAATTCCCGAACGAGCTTTTCAATATCGAGGAAAACGGCGTGATGAACTGCGGCACCATCATGCAGTACGTCAACAACGGACAGTTCAGCAAGGTGGACTACGTCATTTCGTTCCCGAAGACCAAAGAAGAGTTTGAAAAAATCAAAAAGATGAGCAAGAGCACGGACCCGCAGCAGATCCGCTGGGTGCCGCTTCAGTAGAAAGCTCACCCCGAATCTGACCGGAGCGATCCGCCGAGGATTCTACGGGTAAAAAAAAGAACCCCCGTTCTCCAACGAGAGCGGGGGTTTTGTTTTGTCTTTGGTTTTGTTTTGTCTTTGGTTTTGTTGCGCGTCAGCTCCGGTAAAGCGCCTGGAGCTTTTCTCCGTATCTGTTCATGACCAGCGGCCGCTTGAGCTTCATGGTCTGGGTCAGCATGCCGTTGCCGACCGTGAAAT
>CAZVGQ010000103.1:0-4894 GCA_964626775.1 uncultured Smithella sp.
AGCTTCAAGCCCCCCACGCTTTTGCCCACCATGGATCTGGCATAGAAAAGCGCCGTTTCCAGAAGATCCTCCCTTGGGGCCAGTTTGTTGACGAGGCCTATTCTCTCCGCTTCCTCCGCGCCGACTTTCCGGCCGGTCATCAGAATATCGGAGGCGTGCGCGAGCCCCACCAGCCGGGGCAGAAAAAAAGAGCATCCCAGTTCACCGCCGGAAAGCCCGATATTGATGAAAGAAGCGACAAAATAGGCTTCTTTGCACGCCACCCGAATATCACTGGCAAGCGTCATGGAAAAACCACCTCCGGCGGCCGGGCCGTTCACGGCCGATATAATCGGCTGGGGAATCCTTCTCATGCCCAGAATCAGGGCGGCGTAACGCTCCTGAACGAGCTTCAGGAATTTTTCAGGGTCCGCAAACGCTTCGGACTCCTTGTAGATCACCGCATCATTGAGATCGGCGCCCGAAGAATACCCCTTGCCGGCGCCCGTGATGACGAGGACCCGAATGGAATCGTCTCCGGACAAGGTCTGAAAAAGCCTTTCAAAGTCGTTGAGCATATCCAGGTTGATGGCGTTGAGCTGCCCGGGGCGGTTCATCGTCACCACGCCGATGTGCGGCTCTTTTTCTTCAAAGAGCAAGGTCTTGAACTCCGGCATCAACGCGCTCATCAGGCTTTCTCCTTCTTTTTCTTATCCATCTCCCTCAGTTCGCGGCGCATGATCTTGCCGATCGCGCTCTTGGGAAGTTCATCGATGAATTCCACTTCCGTGGGAACCTTATAGGCCGTCATTCTCTCTTTGCAGAAGGAAACCAACTCCTGTTTCGTCAGCGTCTCTCCGGGCTTAACCACAATGTAGGCCTTTACGGTTTCCCCCCGGTACTCGTCCGGAATCCCGATGCAGCAGGCCTCGCTGATCTTGGGGTGCTCGAAGAGGATTTCATCGAGCTCCTTGGGGAAAATATTGAAGCCGCTTGCAACGATGACGTCCTTTTTGCGGTCTGAGATGGTCAGGTATCCCTCATCGTCGAAGTACCCGATGTCTCCGGTGTAAAACCATCCATCCCTGAGGGAATTGGCTGTTTCTTCCGGTTTTTTATAGTACCCGGACATCACCTGGGGGCCCTTGATGCAGATTTCACCCGGTTCACCGATGGGAAGCTCCGTTGTGCCTTTCTCAACATCCACGATCTTAATATCGGTGTTGGGAAGCGGAAGTCCCACGGTCCCGATTTTTACCTTCCCGCCCCAGGGGGTGGTGGTTGCAAATGCCGTATTTTCGGTGGCGCCATAGACATCGTAGATGATGGCCCCGTGGAGATCTTTCAGCTGCTTCAGGGTGTTTTCCGGCAGGGGCGCCGCCCCGCCGAAATATCCCTTAACAAAAGAAAGATCCATCGTTCGGAATTTTTGATTGCCCAGAAGCGCCGTATAAATCGTGGGCACGCCGGTGAGGAATGTCGGATGATACTTTTCCAGCATTTCGACGATCACCCCAGGTTCCGGCTTCGGTATCAGCGTACAGCCCCAGCCGTTCCAGATCGGAAGATTCTGACTTACGGAATAACCGGCGGAATGAAACACGGGATAAATCCCCGTGAGGTTCTGGTATTGGCCCTTCAGATCGGGAAACCATACGGAGAACTGCTGGACAATCGACGAGATGTTGGCATGGGTCAGCATCGCGCCCTTGCTGACACCGGTCGTTCCTCCGGTATAGATGAGCGCGGCCAGCGAATCCCACTTTGCCTTGTTTTCCACCGGTGCATCCGAATACCGGGCAATCAAATCCATGAATTCATAAACGTCAGGCTGCGGTTCAACCTTTCGGAACATTGCTTTTTTAACATAGGGAAAAAGCTGCTTCTTGGGAAAGGGCAGGTAGTCGCTGATGTGGCAGGTGATAATTTTCTTGATCTTGGTTTCGTTCTTGATTTTGAGCGCTCTAGGAAGCAGCAGATCCAGCGTTACCAGGACGGTGGCATCCGAATCGTCGAGCTGATGGGTTAATTCGCGCTCCGTATAAAGCGGATTGTTCATGGCGGTCGCGGCCCCCGCGCGATAGGTGGCATGATCGGCAATGATCATTTGCGGGATGTTGGGCAGAAGCATCGCCACCTTGTCCCCCTCTCGAACGCCGATGTCGATCAATGCCCGCGTGAACCGGTTGACCAATTTCTCAAGCTGCCGGTAGGTAATTTTTTTACCCATGTAGATCATGGCAACTCTTTCAGGATAGGTGGCGGCCGTTCTTGTCAGGACCTCCGCCATGGTGATCTTTTCCACGTTAATTTCGGCAGGAACACCTGAAGCATAGGATTTGTGCCATATTCTTTCAAAAGACATATTGATCCTCCTTCTCCTCGTTTTGTTTGCCAATTCTTCAGCTCATTCTTTTCAGCCCGTTACCGGGTTGTGCCAACACTCCTCCGTCATGTATCTTGTACTTCTGCGCCCAATGCCGCAGAATAAATCTATGGATTGGGATTTCTATCGTCCGTGAAACTTCGGCGCCCGCTTCTCCAGAAACGCGACAACCGCTTCCATCATATCGTCGTTGGGGACCAGGGCGGCGTTGCGCTGAGCCACATATTCCAGGCCTTGCTGAATACCGTGGTCACGACTGTAATTTACGACTTCTTTGATGCCCTGAATGGCAAGAGGAGGCAGATTGGCGATTTCTTCGGCCAGCGTCCGGGCTTCCTCGAAAAGGGTTTGGGGGGTATCACAAAGCCGCGTAATGTATCCCATTTTCAGGGATTCCTCCGCCGTCCAGTCCCTGCCGGTTAACGCCAGTTCCCTGAACCAGCCCTGTCCAATGATGTAAGGAACGCGCTGAAGGGTTCCGATATCCGCGATGATGCCGATTCGGGTTTCCCGAATGGAAAAGACGGCGTCTTTCGACGCCAGCCGGATGTCGCAGGCACTGGTAAGATCGACGCCTCCGCCGATACAGTGTCCGTGAATCGCGGCAATCACGGGCTTTCTGCAATTTTCGATGGCGGTCATGCTCGCCTGAAGGTCTATGATTTTTCTGCGAAGCTCTTCCCGGTACACGGCCGATCCGTCTCCCAGCAGAGACTGGGCCGCCACAAGATCCAATCCGGCGGTAAAACTTTTTCCCTCCGCCCGGATGACAACCACCCGCACGTCGCCGTCTTCGTCAAACGCCTTGAAAAGCCGGCGAATCTCCTGAAAGAATTCCATGGTCATCGTATTGCGCTGTTTCGGCCGGTTCAGAATCAGCCAGGCCACGTGACCGGTTTTTTCAACTTTGAGAAACGATTCGTTTACCATGCTGACCTCTCCTTTTCATTCACAACAAGATTCTTCAAAGTTTTTTTATATTCGATTTTACAGCCGGATGGTCCAATCCAATATTCCATCTTCTAATTCCATCGTTTGATGGGTTTTGTATTTGAAATATTCTGCCTTGTCAAGAGATTTATGCAAATATTTTAAAAAATATGACGACGATTTTTCATACCCCTGTATTCATTGTCGATTCTCTGTGGTTATCGGTGCGCAACCCGCAAGGGATACGGCAGAGATGCTATTTCCATGCAAAACGATCCGGATAAACGATCTTGACTTTTCCTATAATTTAAAATATCGGCACGTATCGTTTGACAACAAGGTGAAAAACAAACCAAGCGGAACAAAGCGTGGAGGAAGCGTGGAATGGAAGATTATGTGCACCACTCGATCGGCGAAGAAGTTTCCTTCATTGCGGGATCTTACCAAATCGTTGAAGAAGGATGTTTGACGCACGACGGAAGAGAGTTCCTTTATCTAATGGGAATTGCGACCGTTGACAATGCGTGCTGCGGAAACACCGGCTGCAGGTTTCTTCATGTCCCGGGTTACATTCATTCATGGAAGACAAAAACAAATCCCCAGGGGAAACCGGTCAGTGAAGTGGAGCCGATTACCGATGAACAACATCAGGCAGCCATCAGGACTTTTCTGGAGGCTTGCTACCCCTATGCGCAGATCAATTTTTCCGGAAAATCACATATCGCGTAAGCCTGGCGGCGGCGGTTATTCAAGGGATACCAGATGCGGCAGAATGGATCCGATTCTTTTTCAATCTTGCTCCGAAAGGATTCCTGAGGTCCCGTCAAAATCAAAAACCTTGACGGCTGAGCATTATTGTCGTAGGTATTCAATCAAATGATGGAGTAAAAAATGAAATCACCCCTTGAAAAGGCCCGTAAAAACCCTGAATCCATGAAGGCAAGAATTCTTGCAGTCGCCCGCCGTCTTTTTGGTGAATACGGCTTCCACGGAACCACCACCCGGATGATCGCCAAAGAAGTGGGAATCGATATCTCCACCCTTCATTACCACTGGGGCGATAAAAACGACCTGTATGAAGCCGTCGTCATGGACGTGAACAACGATCTGGGAAGAGAGCTTCTCAAGGTGGAAAATACCGTGCACGACAGCTCCCTGGAGGAACGACTGAACGTCTCCATCGACCAAATGATGGATTATTTGTTTGACCATCCGGAGATATCGAACCTTGTTCTGCTTCGCTATTTCAGCAAAACCCGCAACGAAGTCGATGTTGATTTCAAGGTGCCGGAATTCAGCGGCGACATCGCCCGCGCCATGGGTCTCGCGAAAGACGCAAAAAATCCGTCACCCAGAGCCATGATGAAAGTCATGAGCATCATGAATGGAATGCACAGCTTTGTCTCCGGAGAAAATTTTTTCCGTCCCATGTTGAATCTTGATCGAAAAAATTACATCCGTGCGGTCAAGGAAACCCTGAAATTCATCCTCATCCCCGCTTTCGTCCTTCAGGAAGGAAAAACAAAAAAAGGGCGCAGTTCCGAGTCCGCGTCCGCCAAAGATTAAAAAAACACACTCTGCAGGCAAAACAGGACGACC
>CAZVGQ010000104.1:0-4893 GCA_964626775.1 uncultured Smithella sp.
AAAAGGTCATCCTCGGGCTATCCGGCGGCGTGGATTCGTCGGTCGCGGCGGCGCTCCTGCACCGGGCGATCGGCAAACAGCTCACCTGTGTCTTTGTGGACAACGGCGTCCTGCGGGAAGGCGAGGCCCGGCGAGTCATCGATATGTTCAAAAAGCACCTGCATATCAATCTGCGGTTTGTCCGGGCGGGAAAGATATTTCTAAAGAGGCTCAAGGGGGTGACGGAGCCCGAACGGAAGCGCAAGATCATCGGCCGGACATTCATTGAAGTGTTTGACGCGGAGGCGCGCAAATTGAAAGAGGTCAAGTTTCTGGCGCAGGGAACGCTGTACCCCGATCTGATCGAGTCGCGTTCCGCTTTCGGCGGCCCCAGCGCGGTGATCAAATCGCATCACAATGTCGGCGGTCTGCCCAAGACCATGAAGTTGAAGCTGGTGGAGCCGCTCCGGCATTTGTTCAAGGATGAAGTGCGGCTGCTCGGCAAAGAGTTGGGACTGGCGGACGATGTGGTTTGGCGGCAGCCTTTCCCCGGCCCCGGTCTGGCGATTCGTATTATCGGGGAGGTGACGGTTCCGCGCCTGTCCGTGCTCAAGCAGGCAGACCGGATTCTGCTGGAGGAAATCCGCGCCGCGAATCTCTACGGCAAATTGTGGCAGTCGTTTGCCATTCTGCTTCCGCTGAAAAGCGTAGGCATCATGGGCGACCAGCGCACGTATGAAAACATCGTGGCGATCCGGGCCGTCACCAGCGACGACGCCATGACCGCCGACTGGGCCCGCCTGCCGCACGACCTGCTCGCGCGTATTTCCAACCGCATCATCAACGAGGTGCGCGGCATCAACCGCGTGGTGTACGACATCAGCTCCAAGCCCCCCGGCACGATCGAATGGGAATAAGCGAAGGGTGGCTGGAATCTTCTTGACACGCCCTGTGCCGCTCCATATACTCAAACGCACGAAAAGGAAGTCCTAATCAAAATATTTATTACGGGGCGCCGCGCCATCCGGCATAGTCTTGAGCATGTTACGTTTAGCCGTCCGATGACAGGGGAGGGAAAAGGCATGGATGAAAAAATATCCAGACGTAATCTGATTAAAAGATCCATTCGTGTCGGGCTTGCCGCCGGCGGTCTTGCCGTGGTCGGCGCTGCCGGTTACAAACTCTTCACCGGTAAATCAATCGATGATCTCTACGGGCCATATCCCGACAACGCGAAACTTAAGCCACTGAAGCTCTCCAATCCTTCCGCCCCGAAACCAAATGTCATCATTATTTACTGCGACGATTTGGGCTACGGCGACCTCGGCTGTTACGGCAATACGGTGATTCGCACCCCCAACATCGACGGGCTTGCCCGCGACGGGATGAGGTTCACCGACTATTACTCATGCAACGCCGTGTGTGCGCCGTCCCGGGTAGGACTCTTGACCGGCCGCTATCCGTTTAGAACAGGCATCATCGGCAATCCTTATCCGTCTGATTCTCCGCTTTTGCGCACGCTGGAAAGGGAAATCGCCTATAAGTTTACCCCCATGGGATCTTTTGATCAGCATGAAGACTATGTCGCAGCGGGGATTTCCAGCAAGGAAATTACCATCGCCCAAGCCTTGAAACTTGCCGGTTACCGCACCGCGATGGTGGGGAAATGGCACCTGGGCGACTACAGTCGTGATCCCCAATTCAATCCGCTGCGACATGGCTTTGACCAGTACCTGGGCGTCCCGCACAGCAACGACATGCAGCCCTGTCCGCTCTTTCGCAATGAAACACAACTGGAAGCGGACATCGGCACCAACCAGGCCAGGCTGACCGGCATGTATACCCAGGAAGCGTTGGCCTTCATTGAAAAGTCAAAGGACAGCCCGTTTTTCCTCTATTTTGCCCATACGTTTCCGCACCAGCCGCTCTACGCGTCAGAGCGTTTCGCCGGAAAATCAAAAGCCGGAAAATTCGGCGACGCCGTCGAAGAAATCGACTGGAGCGTCGGAGAAATCACCAAAAAATTGCAGAAGCTGAATATAGAACAAAACACGCTCATTTTCTTTGCCAGCGACAACGGCCCCTGGTATGAAGGAAGTTCGGGTGTTCACAGAGGCCGCAAGGGACAAAGCTACGAAGGCGGGTTCAGGGTGCCCCTTATTGCGAAATGGCCGGGGCATATCCGGCCGGGTCAGGTGTCTTCCGAACTGGCCGTCAACCTGGATATTTTCCCCACTCTCCTGACACTGGCGGGCATCGAACATCCGTCCGACCGGATGATCGACGGGAAGAATATCGAAGGCCTTCTTTCCGGACGTGATCCCGTCTCGCCGCACGACATCGTCTATTTCTACCATTATGACCAGTTGGAAGGCGTACGCTTCGGAAAATGGAAGTACCTGAGAAGATTAAACCGTTACGTCTGGCCGGTACCCCTGGATGCGGAATATCTGCCCAGCAGGATGGGAAAAAAGCAGCTGGGAGACAGATGGCCGCTGCTTTACGATCTATCCCTGGACCCGGGCGAAAACTACAACGTCATCGCCACCTATCCCGATGTCGCCAAAAAACTGGAAGGCATGATCGCCGAATGGGAAAAGACGGCTAAAAAAAACCCGCGGGGATTCCTGGAGTAACGGGAAACGGAAACACGGACATCGTTTGTTCATGAAAAAAGACACGGCTCTCCAATCGAAATCACTGCTTCTGAAGCCGACTTCCAGCCTGTGCAACCTGTCCTGAAGGGGAATCATGGCGAAACGCATCGCGCTTCACCATGATCCCCCTTTTTTGGTTATTCGTAAATGATTTCGTCCGCGGCTTCCGCTTCCCCGGCATACAACTTGTTGACAACTTTTTAAATTTGTTTACAATAAAGTCGTAAACCATCCTTCGGGGTGAGTGCTATGGACATGAAAAACCTGATATTTAAATTTCTGGAGAAAAAGGGGCGTGTTGCAACGGCGGACCTCGTGAACAAAACGGGGCTTTCCAGAGCCTATGCGCAAAGATTTCTCAAGGAGCTGGCGGATGAGGGCGTGATTCTTCTGATCGGCAAGGCAAACCGGGCGCATTATGTGCTCACGCCTGAAAAAGGAATCCTGTTGCCCCCGAGGGTTCGAAAAGTGTTGCTCAACAAGGGATTGTCCGAAGACAAGGTGCTGGACGCCGTCAAAAGAGAAAGTTCCGTTTTTCAAGGAATCGCCGGCAATGTGTCATCCATCGTCAACTACGCATTTACCGAAATGCTGAACAATGCCATCGAACATTCCGCGTCGGACAAGATTGACCTGGTGGTGCTGAAAACCCCTACGCACATCCGCTTTACGGTGACGGACCGGGGGGTTGGCATTTTCAACAACATCATGAATCAAAAGAAACTGGCTTCGGCGATGGATGCCATTCATGACCTGCTCAAGGGGAAAGAAACCACTGCGCCGCAGGCGCACAGCGGCGAAGGAATATTCTTTACGTCAAAAATAGCCGACCAGTTGACGATTGCGAGCTTTGAAAAAAAGATTGTTTTCGACAATGTCGGCCGGGACGTTTATATCAGAGACATTAAGAGCGCTCGGGGGACAAGAGTCGATTTTGCCTTAAGCCTTGCATCGGAAAACACGCTCTCCGATCTTTTCCATCAATATACCGATGAGTCCTTCCAATTCAGCAAAACCGGCGTAAGGGTGAAGCTGTATCACCAGGGGGTTGAATACGTTTCCCGGTCGCAAGCCCGCAGAATAGTAGCGGGGCTGGAAAAATTCAAAATGATAGAACTTGACTTCGAAGGCGTGGAAACCGTAGGACAGGCCTTTGCCGATGAAATCTTCCGCGTTTGGCAGAGTGCGCATATAGAAATCAAGGTAATTATAAAAAACGCCAATGAAAACATATTGTTCATGATACGCCGCGCACAGCATTCGTTGACGACTGGTTGACAACTTTTATAATGGATTTTCAGGAAAGTTGTCAACCCGTCGGAAATGCCACCCCGTTTTCTTTATTCGTAAATAATTTCATCCGCGGCTTCCGCTTCCGCTGCATCGAGTTCGCAGTCGCGGGTCAGGCCCGCCGCTTTTGCCGTCAGATATTCCCTGTACCATTCATGGGCGGTGATCATGGACATGACCTCGCTCGTTCCGGTCCAGATGGAGGCCAGCCGCACGTCGCGGTGGATGCGCTCGATCGGCAGAATGTTCGTGTAGCCGATCCCGCCGCAGACCTGCATGGAATTATGAACGACCTTCTGGCAGGACTCGGTGATGAATTTCTTGGATTCCGACACCATGCGCCGAATGCGGTTCATGTTCACGCCGCCGTCCACCGCGCGCGCCGTTACGTAGGCCATTGCGCGGGCGGCATCCAGAAGCATGATCGCCTCGGCCACCTGAAAGCTGACGCCCTCGAACTGGGCGATGATCTGGCCGAAGGCTTTTCTTCGGGTGGTGTAGTTTGTGGCCACTTCCAGGGCCGGACGCGCCGCGCCGATGGTCATGGCCGCCGTGCCGAGCCGCTCCGGAATCATCATGGTGTTGAAAACGTCATAGGCGCCGTTGACCTTGCCGACGACATTGGCTTTCGGCACTTTGGCGTCTTTAAAGACCAGACGCGCCGTTCCTCCGCCCCGGCATCCCATCAGGCCGTAAAGATATTTTGTCTCCACGCCGGGACCGCGGTCCACGATAAACGCGGTGATCGATTTTTGCGGCCTGGTTTTGGGGTCGAAGTCCGTCTTTGCGTACAGCAGAAAGAAATCCGCTCCCTCGCCTCCGACGATAAAACGCTTTTGCCCGTTGATGAGGAAGTAGTCTCCCATGTCTTCGGCTTTGGTGGTCGCTCCGAAAAAGTCGGAGCCGCCTCTTGGTTCCGTCAGGCACTCCGCGGCAAAAAGATCGCCCCTCAGGAGCGGTTTGACAT
>CAZVGQ010000105.1:0-4854 GCA_964626775.1 uncultured Smithella sp.
AAGGCAAGACCTTTTACGACGTGATGGAGCAGAGCAAGGCGTTCGGCATGATCACGTTCGACAGCTGCATCGTGGATCTCTATTCCAAGGGGCTGGTTTCCGAAGAAACGGCCAAAGCCTACGCCTCCAACAAGTCGAATGTCAACCGGGGCATTGACGCCATCAAGAACGCCCGCGGAGAAAAAACCACGGACATCGGAAAGCTGGAGGTGGACAAATCGTACGGCAAACCCCAGGCCGGCGTCCCTCCCTGGCAGAAAAAATAAATGACTTTGCCATGAATTTTGAGCGAAGGAGATGATTATGTCTGAAGAAAGCACAGCGGCATCCGGAACAGCGGGAGCGGGCTCCGAAGAGCGTCCTTTCGGTTTTATCGCGCCCGAAGGGGAAACCGCCATGGTTTGTGAGGCGGACGGCGCCGTCCGGGAAAGAATCATAAGCGAACTCAAAGGCATGGGATACGCGGTGGCGGAGGCGAAATCCGCCCGGGAAGCCCTTCAATTCATGCGGTTTCATATCTTCAGCGCCATCTTTGTGAACGAAAGCTTTGACACGCCCGAAGGCCAGGACAACAGCGTCCTGAAGTTTCTGGAAGGCCTTTCCATGACCGTTCGCCGACAGAGCTTCGTGGTGCTGATCAGCGCATCCCTGAAGACCATGGACAACATGATGGCCTACAACCGAAGCGTCAACCTGGTCGTCAATCAAAACGAGATCGTGGATGTCGGCCAGGTCTTTAAAAAAGCGCTGGCCGAGCATGAAAGCTTTTATCACGTGTATAAGGAAAATTTGCGCAAGGCGGGCAAGGCTTAAGGGGTTTTGTCCGCCGCATCGGCCAGCCGCAGTGTTTCCGCGGCCTGCTCGAGCTGTCCCATTTCATGATAGGCCCGGGCCAGGTTGATGTAAAAGGGCCGCAGGGCCTCGCGCGCGACGGCTTTTTGAAAGGCGCTCGCCGCGCGATCGAAGATTTTTTCTTTCATCAGTGTGTTCCCAAGGCGGTTGTAAAAGGCGCCGGAAGAACTCTGTGCCGCCGCGGTTTCATAGACGGCCTCGGCTTCGTCGACGCGTCCCAGGGCAATCAGTTCGTCTCCCAGACTGCAAAAATACAGCGGCTGCGAGGGATTAAAGTCAACACACTGCTTCAGAAACCGTATCGCTTCATCATGGCGATTGTCCCGAATATATAAATCCGCGATTCTGAAATAATAGCGGTCCATCTGCTCCGGGTCCATATGGCCGGCCCGAAGGAAGGCCGCTTCTCCATCCGGCGCGCGCCCGGCGGCAAAGAGCGCTTCGCCCAGACGGCAGTGATAATCGGGATGGTCTTCTTCGATCCGGGTGAGCTTTTCAAAAATACGGCAGGCTTCCGGGGCCCGGCCTGCCTGAAGCTGGGCGTTGCCCAGTTCGGCGAGCAAACCAACATCGTCCGGCTGCACGGCGACGGCTTTTTCGCAGACGGCGACCAGTTTTTCGAAAAGAGCCTCCTTTTTGCAAATCCTCACGAGTTCATCATAGGCAAAGCCGGTAAAAACTTTGCGTTTGAGTTCCCGCTCCAGAAGTTCTTCCCAGTATTCAATGGATTGCTGCATGTTGCCGCTGTCCCACGTGGCCCAGGCCAGGCGAAGCAGCACGGGCTCCTGATCCGGGTGGCGGCCGTGAACGTCTTCGAGAAGGGCGACGGCTTCGCTGCATTTTCCCTGCCGGAGCAGGCGGTCGGCTTCGTCAATCAGCGGTTGGGTGGAAGGGTCGGTCGTCATGGCGCAAAAAAACGGGGGAGATAATTCTCCCCCGGAAGGTGATTTAACAGCTGCACGAACCGCAGCCGCTTCCCGCCGCGGGAAGGTTGGACGTTAATTTGAACCCGGCTCCCTGCGGGGTTGTGATGAAATCAATGTTAATGGGTTTTGCCTGACTGAAAAGGTCTTTTTCAATGACAAACTTGGTTCCCTTTTCGTCAATCACTTCGTCGTCGGTTTTCGGCTCGTCCAGAGCCATGCCCAGAGAGGGCCCGGATCAACCGATGGACATGGTAATGCGGATGGCCGCATCCGCGCTTTTGTCCTTGAGAAAATCCTTGATGACCTCCGAGGCCTTGTCTGTAACTGTCAGCATTCAGTGTCCTCCTTACGGGGATGCCTTTTGCGGCATCAAACTTTGCAATAACTTATTCATAAACCTTCCGTTGTCAATTACATTTTTGCCGGGGACCATCAAGTATATGATTTAAATAAAGAAAAGAACATTTTGTTTTTGTTGACATTCCCCGCGCATCTCATTTATGATTGAGCCGTTTAAATATTCGACAGGGGAGACCTGCTATGCTCAAATACCTGAAAGCCGCACTGATCGCATCGCTGTTGTTTGCCGCTTTACCGGCTTTGGCCGAGAACTTTACGGTCAAGGGGGAGATGGACTCGACGATCCACTACGAATTGCAGCACCAGATCGTGGCCGGCGATTCGATGAGAAAATTGGTCATGAGTTTTGTCGAGCCGTCCAGCTTTGATTCTCCAACCTACAGCCAGAAAATCACCAATTTCAAAATGACGTTCAGACCCGACGCTCAGGAGAAAAAAACCATTCGGGACGCCCGCGGCAATAAAACCATTCAGGCCACCTGGACGGAGGTTCCGGCAAGCATTGACGCGGTGGTGTCGTTTGACGCGCAAACCAGCACCGGCCTGAAAGCGATTGACTCCGTCGCGCCTTTTCCACTCGCGTCCGTCCCCGGCAATCTGAAGGACTATCTGCAGGCCTCGGAGCAGGTGCAGACGAATGATCCGGCCATTCAAGAGCTTTCGCAGAAACTGACGCGGGGGTCAAAAACGCAGTTTGAAGCCGTGCAGAAAGTGGTGAGCTACGTGGTGGACCATGTCCGCTATGTTAACCCCCCGGTCCGGTATGACGCGCTTTACGCGCTCAGCACCGGCAAGGGAAACTGCCAGAACTACTCCCATCTGACCGCGGCGCTCCTGCGCAACGCGGGGGTGCCGGTGCGGATTGTCAACGGCGTCACGATGAACCAGCCGTTTAATGTGTCTTGGGAAAAAGGCACACTAACCTTTAAGATGGGACAGGGCAGGCACTCCTGGGTGGAAGTCTGGTATCCCGATCTGGGGTGGATTCCCTATGATCCTCAGAATATGCAGTTTTTCATTTCCAACCGCTTTGTGCGCATCGAAGTCGGCGTGGACAACAATGAAACAAAAAATGACGGTCTGGTCCGCTGGGCCCAGAGCGCCGGGGCGCGCAGCAAGCCCACGCTGCAGGAAACCATCGGTGGAAATTTCCTTTCCGATGCCACCAAAGTGACGGCGCAGCGCCAGAATTACGGCCCGAAAAACCTGCTTTTGGGGCCGAATGTCTTGGCCCGCCTGGAGGTTTCTGCCGCGCCCGAACCCGTCCCGGTTCCACCGGTTCCCGCGCCGCCGGTTCCCACACCCCCTGTACCCGCGCCGCCCGTACCGGCGCCGCCTGCACCCAAACCGCCGGTTCCGGCGCCGCCCGTCGTGGTGCCCCCGATCGTGGTTCCACCGGTCCCTGCGCCTGAACCACCTAAGCCGGCGCCCCCGTTGAAGCCTCCAAAGGCCTGGGAGTACAAGGCGCCTTTCGTTTTCGGCAACCTGGAATATCCGGAAAATGTAGATTTTGCGTTCCCCCGCGAAACCAAAGCCAAAGGCAAGGATTCTTTTGAAATGTCGCGAAACTTCCTGGTGGAAACATCGGAATACGTGACCACCAACGCGACGCAGTATGCCCAGGTTGTGGAACTGGCCAAGCCGGTGACGATCGATAAGGTGGGGCTGGCTCTGCACAAATTCGGAGGCGAAGGCTGGATCTGGGTGGATATTTTCAAGGATCAGGACGGCAAGCCCGGGGATATTTTGCACACAACGCAGATGATCAGCCTGGATGATATTTCCGGCAAGCCCGGTTATCGTTGGGTGGATTTCAAATTCGGCGACAAGGAGAAACCGGTTTTGATGCCCGGCGCCTACTGGATCGCTCTGGGATTTTCGGGCACGCCGATCATGAACTGGTTTTATACCTACGGCAAGCCGGTCGGGCCGGTTTACGGCACCCGCTACAAGAGCGTCTTTGCCCAGGACTGGAGCGGCGCGCTCAACTATGAATTCAACTACCGGGTGGTCGGACTGACGGTGAAATGATCACGGGCGGCCTTCGCTCTCCAAGGCCAGCTTTTTCCGGGCCAAAGCCAGTGTTTCGTCGAAGCGCTTTTCCAGTCCGGCATTGGCGCCCCGCAGGCCGTCGATGACATTTTGGGCCCACTCCAGGTAGTTGATTCTCCTCTTGAGCGGCCAACCGTCCGGCGGGGCAAAAGCGATATCGTGAATGTTGCAGATTTTATCGGCCAGCCTGATCTGCTTGGCGCGCAACGACAACCGGGGGGAGTGGGCAATCTGTTTGAGTTTTCTTTCCTGTTTGGGCAGGCTTTTGTCATCGCTCATTTCCAGCACCAGACCCAGAACGTCGTCTCCGAAAAGGGCGCGGATTTCTTCCGGCTTTGTGTCCGTGTCTTCAATCGTGTCGTGAAGTATTGCCGCCAGAATCGCGGCTTCGTCATGAACGCCGCCGACCATCCATAACAAAAAGGCGACTTCAATCGGATGGTTGATATACGGCGACGCGGCCGAATCCTTTCTTCGCTGGTCGCGGTGCTTTCCCGCTGAAAAATTCAGGGCCTGCAGGAATAAGGTCAGGTCGCCTTGCGGATGTTGCGGTTTCATGGTCTGGAGCATACCACAGGCGGGTTGCTGCCGCAAATCCGCCGTCACGCGGCGATGTCTCACGCACAACCGGCGGGTTTGTGATTATCCGGGATCTGTGCTAAAC
>CAZVGQ010000106.1:0-4839 GCA_964626775.1 uncultured Smithella sp.
ATGGGCGTGGATCTGCGCAAGTTCCTCAAAAAACTCGACAAGGATTGCTTTGAATTTTTCGGCAACCGCGCCGGTTCCGGCATGGAAGACATGCCGCCCCTGGGGAAATTCGATGAGCATCACGACAAAGGCGATTTTGTCTACAACCCGTAATAGTTTGAGATGATGGAGTTTACATGGAAACTTTTCTGGAAGAAGTAAACAAAAAGATACACGGTGTTCCCCTGCAGGCCTGCTATCACTGCCGGAAATGCACGGCCGGCTGCCCCGCCGCGTCCTACATGGAATTTAACCCCAACAAGGTTATTAAAATGATTCAGAACGGGCAGAAGGACAAAGTGCTGTCCAGTTCGACGATTTGGCTGTGTCTGTCCTGCGAAACCTGCATCACCCGCTGCCCCAACCAGGTGGACATCGCGCGGATGATGGATGTGCTGAGACAGATGGCCATTGAGGAAGGCCGCGCCGCGAAGGAAGCGAATGTGCTGAAATTCCATGAGGCGTTCCTCTCCAGCATCAAATTCGGCGGCCGCGTGCATGAAATGCTCATGACCGTTCATTATAAGCTGAAGTCCGGCGACTTTTTCTCGGATGTGGACATTGCGCCCAGCATGTTTTTGAAGGGGAAATTGTCCCTGTTGCCGCCGCGGACAAAGGATTTGAAATCGGTCAGAAACATTTTTGAGAAGACACAGAGCAAATAATGAAATATTGCGCGTCATGCCGTAAACGGCCGGACGCGCTGAAGTAACAAGTTAAAAAGGAGGCTACTCTCTTGAAAGTTACCTATTATCCGGGCTGTTCGCTGCATGGGATGGGAAAAGAGTATGATCAGTCCATGAAGGCCGTCAGTCGAGCCCTCAACATCGAACTCAAAGAAGTTGACGATTGGTCCTGCTGCGGAGCATCCGCCGCGCACAACACAAATTTTGATCTTTCCGTCGCGCTGCCGGCGCGCAATCTGATCGCGGCCGAAAAGGACGCGATGGATGTGATGGTGCCCTGCGCCGCCTGTTTCAACCGCTTCAAAATGGCGGAGCATCACCTGAAGGCCGACAAAGACCTGAAAGCCCGCGTTGAAGGCGTACTCGGCGCAAAATATCAGGGCGGCATTGCCATCCGCAATCCGATTGACGTGATCTACAATGAAATCGGCATGGATGCCCTGGCGGCCAAAGTGGTGAAGCCGATGGCCGGTTTGAAGCCCGTTTCCTATTACGGCTGCCTGCTGCTTCGTCCGCCGGAAGTCTGCCAGTTTGAAAATTACGAGAATCCCTTCATGCTCGACAAGATCATGGGGACGATCGGCGCGGATGTGAAAAACTGGTCTTACAAGACCGATTGCTGCGGAGGCTCCCTGTCGGTCAGCAAAACCGCCATCGTCGTGGATATGTGCGATAAACTGATGGCGGCGGCAAAGGAAGCCGGCGCCAACTGCGTGGTGACCGCCTGCCCGATGTGCATGGCCAATCTGGAAATGCGCCCCAGCGCGCACATGAAAATGCCGGTGTTCTATTTTACGGAATTGATTTCGCTGGCGCTGGGTCTTCCCGGCTCGAAAGAGACCTTTAAAACGCATCTGACGGATCCCCAGCCGCTCTTGAATCAGCTCCGGTTGGTGTAATGGAGTCGTTGATAAAACCAGACGCTTTTGAAGCTGAAAAATCGGATAAAATAACACAGTAGGGACAATTATGGAAAAACGTTTGATCAAAAAAGACACACTGGCAGGCATTGCCAAGAAAATGGCCGGAGATTTCCTGGTTTGGGCGCCCGTAAAAAAAGAAGACAATGTTCTTTTTGAACCCATGGGGAAAGACGGCGAACCTTTCTTTGCGTATTTGAATTCCAAAAATGCGCCCAAGAATGTTTTCTTCCCGCACACGGAAACCCTGATGAAATATACCCGGACCCCCAAAGGCATGGTGTTTTCTTCAGAAGTCAACCAGGCGGATCAATCCGTTTTATTCGGTGTGCGCCCTTGTGACGCGCACAGCTTCGTCCTTCTGGATAAGCTTTTCGATCAGGAAAAATACAAGGACGCCTACTACATTGAAAAGCGGCAAAGCACGACGGTGATCTCGCTGGCCTGCGTGAAACCGCCTTACGCAACCTGCTTCTGCACGTCGGTGGACGGGGAGCCGGTTTCGGCCGACGGCGCGGACATCCTGCTCACCGACCTCGGCGGCGATTATCTGGTGGAATTCATCACCGAAAAGGGCGAAAAGCTTGCCTCGTATTTCGGCGATGTAAAAGCCGACGCGGCCGCGGACACCAAGAAGGCGGAGATTGCCGCCAGTGCAAAAGAGGCCGTGACTTCGAAGATTCCGGCGCGCGAAGTGAAGCCGATTCTGGACGTCAATTTTGACAATCCCTTCTGGAACACGATTCACGGCAAGTGCCTGGCCTGCGGCACCTGCACGTACATGTGCCCCACCTGCCACTGCTTCGACATCAGTGACGAAGTGAAAGGCGCCGACGGCATTCGTCTCCGGTCCTGGGATTCCTGCATGTTTCCGCTCTTCACGAAGGAAACATCCGGACACAATCCGCGCCCGTCGCAGAAGGAAAGATGGCGTCAGCGCACCATGCATAAGTTTAAATATTACGTGGACATGTTCGGCGCGATTTCCTGCGTCGGCTGCGGTCGTTGCGTCATGTCTTGTCCGGTGAATATTGATATTCGTAAAGTGGTTGAAGATATTTCAAAATTATAATCAGGGAGTTCGTAATGCAAAACCCGTATATTCCTTATCCCGTTGTAGTGGATAAAATCATTACTGAAGTCGATACCAAAGACATCAAAACGTTTCGCTTCAAGTTTGTCAATCCGGAAGACGAGCAGAAATATGCGTACATTCCCGGTCAGTTCGGCGAACTTTCCATTTACGGCAAAGGCGAATCACCCATCGGCATCGCTTCTTCTCCGACGCAAAAAGGTTATGTGGAATTCACCGTGCAGAAGGCCGGTGTGGTGACCTCGGCGCTCCATGAAATGGAAGAAGGCGAGATGATGGGCATCCGCGGTCCGCTGGGCAACTCCTGGCCGCTGCAGTTTCTGGAAGGAAAGAATATTGTCATTGTCGGCGGCGGATTTGCCTTCACCACCCTGCGGTCTCTGATCAATTACATGCTCCACGAGGATAACCGCAAACGCTTCGGCAATATTACCGTGATTTACGGCGCGAGAAATCCCGGCCTCCTGCTGTATAAGGATGAATTGACGGAATGGGGCAAAAGAACCGACCTGAACCTGAACGTTACGGTGGACAAGGGCGATGCGACCTGGAAGGGCAGAGAGGGATTTGTTCCCGCGGTCTGCAAGGAAGTCGCTCCCAGCAAGGAAAACGCCGTGGCGGTGATCTGCGGCCCCCCCGTGATGATTCGCTTCACCCTGCCGGTCTTCTTTGAGCTTGGCTTTTCGAAGGAAAATATCATCACATCTCTGGAAATGCGGATGAAATGCGGCATCGGCAAATGCGGGCGCTGTAACGTCGGCAGCAAATACGTCTGCAAGGACGGGCCGGTTTTCTCTCTGGCGGAGCTGGATAAACTGACGCCGGAATACTAGCCAACCCCGAATTCTTCAAACCTGTTTTAAAAGGGAGCCTTTGGGTTCCCTTTTTTTTGAAGCGGCGACTCCCGGCTGCAAGGGCGGGGGCGTGAAGAGCAAAAAAAATTGATGTTTGTTTTTTTCTATGCTAGCAGAAGCATAAATTGATCCATTCATAACGGGAGATGTTGCATGTCACAAACGGTTACCCCCTATCTGGAGATGTCCCAGGCGATCATGGAAGCGGGCGGCGAGGCGCTGAAGAAATGCTATCAGTGCGGTACGTGCTCCGGCACCTGCCCCTGGACGCCGATCACCCATTTCAATATCCGCAAGCTCGTGCGTTACGGCCAGTTGGGCCTGGACGGCATCGAGGAGTTTATGTGGGGCTGCTCCACCTGCCGGTTCTGCGTGGAACGTTGTCCGCGGGGCGTTGAACTCATCGACATCGTAACGGCTATCCGCAATGTATACAGCGGCGGCGGCATGCTGCCGCAGAGCCTGCGGGCCTTCGTCGGATCCCTTTCCGCCCGCGGCAATCCCTGGTCCGGCGATCCGTCCGCGCGCAATGACTGGGCCAAGGGGAAATATCCCGTTTATGCGCCGGGCATGGACTATCTGTTCTGGACCTGCTGTACGGTGTGTTACGATCCCCGCAATACGAGGCTTGCGAAGGCTGCGGCGGAAATTCTGAATCTGGCCGGCGTGCGTTGGGGGATGCCTTCTGTCGACGTCAACTGCTGTGGCGAGAGTCTGCGCAAAGTGGGCGACGCGGAGCTTTTCGACCGGCTCCGCGGCAAAAACCTCGATTATTTCAAATCCAATGATGTTTCCAGGATCATTACGGTCTCCCCCCACTGCCTGGCAACATTCAACAACGATTACGGCGCGGACTATGAGGTCACGCATTTGAGCGAACTGATGTCTCAATGGATTAAGGACGGAAAACTTGTTCCCAAAAAGGATTTCGGCGGCCTGACCGTGACGTATCACGATCCGTGCTACCTGGGCCGGCACAGCAAGGTGTACGACGCGCCCCGAGACGTCCTCAAGGCCCTTCCGGGCGTGGAATTCGTTGAGATGGAGCGCAACAGTGAAGAAAGCATGTGCTGCGGCGGCGGCGGCGGCGGATTGTGGACGGAGAAAGCCAAAGGCGAACGCCTGAGCGATTTGCGCATCGAGGAAGCCATGGGGACCGGCGCGACGGTTCTGGCGACGGCCTGCCCGTACTGCATCACCATGTTTGAAGACAGCGCGCGGACGCTCAATGTGGACGGGCAGATTCA